>JAAURO010000108.1 GCA_012032215.1 Limnobacter sp. | reverse complement strand
GCCGGTGGTGTATTTTTCACCAAACACGGTGGGCTTTTTCTTCGTTGGTCAGGGCATTGACCAGATAGCGGCGCGACTGCAAGTCGTAAATCACCTCGCCCGCAGGGCCGTAGGTGGGTGCATCGTAAAACTGGGTTCCAAACGATTCGCGCACGCGCCACAAACCACCGCGGCCATCGTATTGCTCGCCATGCACAATGGCCCAGCTGTCTTCGTCCATATAAAACACACGCTTGGAATAAATGTGCCGCATACCGGGTTTCAGCGTGCCTTCTACCACCCACACGCGGTGTAACTCGTAACGCAGCAAATCGGGGTTCAGGTGGTTTTTTTGAAGGATTTTATCGTAAGTCAAACTTTTGTCGGTGAGCTTGTAGTTGTTGTAGGGCACTATCATTTCTTTTTTACCCACCAGTTTCCAGGTGTAGCGGTCTGGTGAGCCGTTGAAAGAATTAAAGTCGTCGTTGGTCCGCAGGCCATCGGCACCAAACCCGGGCGAATCGTACGCCAGTTCTGGTGCACGAATGACGCGGCGCTGCCCAGGGTTGTATTGCCAGGCCAGGCGCGGTTCTTTCACCTGGTTAATTGGCTCGTGAATCACGCTGACTTCACCCGCAGCATTGGCCGGAGCCGTGGTCTGGTTCAGGTAGTAAAAAATGCGGTTGGGTTCGGGGTTGTCCATAAACGCGGCATACGCAATGGTTTCGGTGCGTTTACCCAAGGTGTAACTGCCATTCGTTTGCACCGGAAAGTCGGCCGAATACCGCAAAATAGATCCACCCAAATCTTTGAAGTTGTGGTTCCAGATAACCTGCACGCCTTCAACAGGTATCGGGAAAGGAATGTTACTTTTGGCAACCCCTTCCACACCATTCCCACCATCTACCAGTTTTACACCTGACGCCTCTTCTTTGGCATATTTGTACACACTGTCACGAAAGGCGGCGGTTCGGTGGGTGGGGTATACATGGAAGCTGTAATCGGGAAAACGTTTCAGAATTTCCATTTGCCCCACGGCCAGCTTGTCTTTGTACTGCGCCATGTTGGCTGCGGTAATGGTGTACAACGGTTTTTCTGAGGCAAAAGGATTAATATGACCCTTGGTGCGGTCAAACCCGGCTGGCGGTTTGGTAAGCCCGCCCTCCCAGGGGGGAATGGTGCCTGCTGCGTTGCCGCTTTTTTCAGCGCCCACCGGTGTTAAGTCTTTGCCCAATCGAGAGAAGTCTTCCGCAAAAGCAGCTTGGGTGCCCAAACAACTTAACGTTACAAAGCCAAACACTGCTGCGGCTGCCAACTGCTGCCTGATAAAATGTCTCATGCTGCCTCCTTGGTTTATTCATGGTGCCCTGCCCTTTATCGGCAACGGGGTTACACTTGCTGTAATTGTTGACTAGTTACTGCCCTGCAAAACAGGCACACACCTTATGAGAAGCTTACTTAAATCAGTGGCCCCGGTCATCAAGTTTTTACCCTTGTTGCTGATTGGGGGCTGTTCAGCGGTTCAACTGGTAAATTCGGTATCCCGAATTTACGATGTTCACGAAATCACCGATGTGCCATTTGGTCAAAACGCACAATTAAAGCTCGATCTGTATTTGCCTGACAAACCGCCTTTAAGCCAAGAGCGTACCCCGGTGGTGGTGTTTTTCTATGGGGGCAGCTGGAATCGGGGCGACAAAGCCGAATACGCCTTTGCAGGCCGAAAACTGGCCTCTATGGGCTTTATTGTGGGCATTCCCAATTACCGCCTTTACCCCGAAGTCACTTACCCTGCGTTTCTGGAAGACAGCGCACAAGGCGTTAAAAAAGTGCTTGAACTTACGCGGCAAGAAGCTTTTAAGGCCTACCGCCCTGCCGATCAGGTTGTTGTGATGGGCCACAGCGCAGGGGCTTACAATGCCGCCATGCTGGCTATGGACGACCGCTGGCTTGCCAGCGCAGGCCTGAACAGAAAAACCCTGGTGCAAGGCTTAATAGGCATGGCAGGTGCCTACAACATTTACCCCATTCGTGTGCCTGAAGTAAAACCGGTGTTTCACCACCCCAATTACCCAGAAAAATCACAGCCCATTGATTTTGTTAAAGAATCAAACATTGACACCCTTATTTTGGCCCCAGAAAACGACGATCTGGTAAGTCTAGAGCGCAACAGTTTTGCCCTGGCAAAAGCTTTGGCACAAAACAGCACGCCCAAGCAACTGGTTACGGTAAAGGGCACTGATCACATTTCATTAATAGGCACGTTGTCGCCCTTGCTGTTTTTTAAGGGCGACAGCGCTCAGCCTATTGCGCAATTTATTCACAGCCTGCAAAAACCCCAGACAAACAGCCGATTTTGAGGATTTGCAGGTGGGGCTAGTGACCTCAGATTGTCAATCTAAAGCATTCCGAATTGTTTACAAGTTTGAAGTTCCAGTGCATCACCCACAATTATTAACCTAAGTAGCCCAGTTTCACAACTTCGGAAAGTTTCTTTACACTACGCATTTTCTTTTGCGGCCTAAGGCCCTTCCAGCCAAAATATGGACACTGGATTACACTGCCTAGTTGCAATTGCACGGTTTCATCAATTGCCTGCCGAGCCGGGGCAACTGGCCCATGAGTTTGGCGAACCAGGCAAGCCGTTTAGCGACACCGACATACTGCGCGCTGCCAAAGCGCTCACCCTGAAAGCAAAACTGCTTACTTTTACAGTAAACACGCTAAAACCAGGTGTTCTGCCAGCAATTGCCAGGCACAAAAATGGCAGCTATTTTATTCTTGCCCGGCTTTCCAGCGAGCAACCCGAATTCCACGCAGACCAACCCACTGCGCAACACACAGACCAACCCACTGCACTGGTGCACGATTTACGCGACAACGCCCCTAAAACCATCACTATGCAAGCCTTGGAAGAAATCTGGAGTGGGCAACTGGTAGCGGTTACACGCCACCAAAGTTTGGGCAGTGGTTTTCAGCAGCATTTTGACATTTCCTGGTTTATTCCCTCGCTGGTGAAATACCGCAAACTGTTTGGCGAAGTACTGCTTGCGTCTTTTTTTCTGCAGCTTTTTGCCTTGGTTACGCCATTGTTTTTTCAGGTGGTGATGGACAAGGTGCTGGTACACCGGGGTTTTACCACCCTAGACGTTCTGGCCACAGGCTTTGTAACGGTGGTGGTGTTTGAGGCCTTGCTGGGCGGCATTCGCAACTACACGTTCAGCCACACCACCAACCGGGTGGATGTTGAGCTGGGTTCGCGGCTGTACAACCATTTAATGGCTTTGCCGCTGGCTTATTTTGAATCGCGGCAAGTGGGGCAAAACGTAGCCCGCGTGCGCGAGCTGGACACTATTCGCAATTTTATTACCGGCACAGCACTCACGCTGATTATCGATTTGGGTTTTGTATTTATTTTTCTGGCGGTCATGTGGTATTACAGCCCCACCTTAACCTGGGTGGTTTTGGCCACCATTCCCTGTTATGCCTTGCTGTCTGTGTTTATTACACCCATTCTAAGAAAAAGGCTGAATGAAAAGTTTCAGCATGGCGCAGCCAATACTGCCTTTTTAACAGAGTCCATTACCGGCATCGGCACCGTGAAGTCCATGGCCGTAGAACCGCAAATGCGCCGCAAGCTGGAAGACCATTTGTCCAGTTATGTAAATGCCTCGTTCAGAAGTCAAAACCTGAACAACGTGGCCAACCAGATTGCCGGTTTGGTAAACAAACTCATGACGCTCGGCATTGTCTGGATTGGCGCACATCTTGTAATTGAAGGATCCGTTTCTGTGGGCCAACTGATTGCCTTTAACATGCTGGCTGGCCGGGTAAGCGGCCCTATTTTAAAACTGGTGCAATTGTGGCAAGACTTTCAGGAAGCAGGCATTTCGGTAAAACGCCTAGGCGATATTTTAAATGCCCCCAGAGAACCGGGGTTTAATCCGAACCGCTCTCGACTGCCCTCGCTTAAGGGCCAGGTAACGCTTGATCGGGTGCGTTTCAGGTACCGCACAGACGGCCCCATTGTTCTGGATGAAATAAACCTGAATATTCGCCCAGGCGAAGTAGTGGGAATTGTGGGGCGTTCTGGCTCAGGCAAAAGCACCATTACCAAACTGATGCAACGTCTTTACACGCCCGAGGGTGGGCGCGTGCTGGTAGACGGTGTAGACCTTGCCACCATAGACACCACTTGGCTTCGCAAACAGATTGGCGTGGTTTTGCAAGAAAACTTTTTGTTTAACCGCAGTGTGAGAGAAAACATTGCCATTGCCGACCCCTCGATTGCCATGCAACGCGTGCTTGCTGCAGCCAAAATGGCGGGTGCTCACGAATTCATAGGCGACCTGGCTGATGGTTACGACACCCTGATTGGCGAGCAGGGCAGCAATTTGTCGGGCGGGCAACGCCAACGACTTGCCATCGCACGGGCACTGATAAACAACCCGCGCATTCTGATTTTTGACGAAGCAACCAGCGCTTTGGACTATGAATCAGAGCGGCTTATTCAGGACAACATGGCCACCATTTGCAAGGGGCGCACAGTTTTTATGATTGCCCACCGCTTAAGCACCGTGCGCCAATGCAACCGCATTGTGGTTATGGAAAAAGGCCGCATTGTAGAACAAGGCACCCACGACCAACTGCTTGAGCGCAACGGCTACTACGCCAAACTGCACAGCTACCAAAACCATCACCCTGCCCTGCATGCAGTAAGTAAACCCTTGGCCAGCCCTGCCGGCTCAGCTTCGGAGGGCACACAACCATGAGCCTGCTAAAGAAATTGCAACACGCCTGGCAGCAACGCGACACACTGGGAGAGGCCAACCACAGCCGTGACTTGGCACAGTTTTTACCTGCTGTTTTGGAAATACAGGCAACGCCGCCCCACCCCTTGGCGCGCTGGATGATGTGGACTCTGGTGACCCTGTTTGTGATCGCGCTGATTTGGGCTTGCGTGGGTAAAGTGAATATTGTGGCCTCGGCTGAAGGAAAAATTATTCCGAGTTCGCGCGTGAAACAAATTCAACCGCATGAAAAATCGGTGGTGAAAGCCATTTTGGTGAAAGAGGGGCAATACGTGTCTGAAGGCCAGGCGCTGATTGAACTGGACAACACCCTGACCGCCTCAGACCAAAAGCCGTGTGTCGGTTGAACTGGACACCCTGCAACGCAATTTGGCCATTGCACAGGCTTTCAGCGCGTTGCTGGCCCAGTCTTTGAAAGCGCAAAGCACGGTGCAGTTTGAGCAGTTGCAGGTACAGGTACCAGTGGATGTGCAGGCAAGCAGCGGGCTTGATAAACAATTGCTTTGGCAACAATGGCAGCAGTATTGGTCGCAAAAACGAGCTTTGCAAAGTGCATTGCTAAAAACCCAGGCCGAGCAAGAGGCCACCCGTGCGCAAATTTCCAAACTAGAACAAACCCTGCCGATTGTTCAGCAACGCGCAGAAAAAATGAAGCGCTTGCTGGCAGACAAGTTTGTTTCTGAAATCGATTACCTGAACAAAGAACAAGAATACATTGAAGCCACGCAAAACCTGAAAACCGAAAAACAGCGTTTGCAGCAATTGTATGCCCAGGCGCAGGAAACACAGGAACAGGCCAACACGCTGACGGCGCAAACCCGGGCCGAACAACTGGCCAAAATAACCGATTACCAGCGCCAGTTGGCAAGCATGCAAGAAGAGCTGGTAAAAGCAAGCGATTTAAATGCCAAACAGGTGTTGCATGCGCCTGTTGCTGGCCGGGTTCAGGAGCTGGCGGTTAACACGGTGGGCGGTGTGGTTACGGCTGCCCAGCAACTCATGCTGATTGTGCCCAATGAGGAGCAGCTTGAAGTAGAGGTTTTTTTGGACAACAAAGACATTGGTTTTGTGCATGAAGGCATGCAGGCCGAAATAAAAATCCACACGTTTCCGTTTACCAAATACGGGGTAATTGATGCGCAGGTGAACACCGTTTCAGACGATGCCACGCTGGACGAAAAACGCGGCCTGTTATATGGCATGCGGTTAAGCATGAAAAAAAGCAGCCTTTGGGTAGAAAGCAAAGAAGTAAAGCTGATTCCTGGCATGGCGGTAACCGCTGAAGTGCAAACAGGGCATAGGCGAATTATTGAGTTTTTTATGGCACCTTTGTTGAGGTATAGCCAAGAAGGATTGCGGGAGCGGTGAGTGATTTACATGAAGCACCGAGCATTTGTTTATCTAGATTGAGGCTTGGTACAACCCGAAACGTCTCCACAGGGGGCTTGGGTATTTGTCGCTCAACAATTTTGAAAGAAAACTGATGGAGGAAAATCAC
>JAAURO010000107.1 GCA_012032215.1 Limnobacter sp. | reverse complement strand
ATCCACAGGCAGTGCTTCCCCTTTTTCCAGCATGTCGGCAATGCGTTTGTGTGCGGCATCGCGCCCGGTCAGCATTTTGCCGTTAAGCAACAGGGTTTTGGCCAGGCTTCCAGCTGGCTACTTCTTTGGCGGTCAGGGTGTCTAAATTCACACGTTTGGATTGTTCAACATCAGGGGCCCAGTTTACCTTTGGCCAGTCTTCCAGCTTGGGTGTTTCCAGTACGGCAGGCCCAGAGCCATCCAGGTGAAATTCCACATGCCGGGTGGCTGCGCAGTTGGGAATCATGGCTACAGGCAACGATGCTGCGTGGGTGGGGTATTCCATGATTTTTACATCCAGCACGGTGGTAAGCCCGCCTAAGCCCTGCGCGCCTATGCCCAAGGCGTTTACCTTGTCGTGCAATTCAATGCGCAGTTCTTCAACGCGGGTTTTGGGGCCGCGCGCTTTGAGTTCGGCCATGTCGATGGGGTCCATCAGCGATTCTTTGGCCATCAGCATGGCTTTTTCCGGGGTGCCACCCACGCCTATGCCCAGCATACCGGGCGGGCACCAGCCTGCACCCATGGTAGGCAGGGTTTTAAGCACCCAGTCCACCAGGCTGTCGGAAGGGTTTAGCATGACAAACTTGGATTTATTCTCGGAGCCACCCCCCTTGGCGGCGCAAATTACTTTCACCTCGTTGCCGGGCACCATTTCCACATGCACCACGGCTGGGGTGTTGTCTTGGGTGTTGGTGCGTTTGCCGGTGGGGTCGCGCATAATAGAGGCACGCAGTTTGTTGTCGGGGTTCAGGTAAGCGCGGCGCACGCCTTCGTCTACCATTTCCTGAATGCTTAAGCTTGCATTCCATTGCACATTCATGCCGATTTTCAGAAATACCACGCAAATGCCGGTGTCTTGGCAAATGGGGCGCTTGCCCTCGGCACACATGCGGCTGTTGGTTAGAATTTGCGCAATGGCATCTTTGGCAGCAGGGCTTTGCTCTATGTCGTAGGCCTTGCCCAAAGCAGTAATGTAATCCAGCGGGTGGTAGTAAGAAATAAACTGAAAGGCATCGGCGATTGAAGAGACAAGGTCTTCCTGCTTGATGGTGGCCATACGTGCACCGCTCCCGTTAAGTGGTCATTAAGTGTTGATTCACAAAGCGGTATTTTAAGGGTTTTGCGGGGGCGAGGAACATGCAAATGTGGGTTGGCGTTAATTTGTGTGGAAGGGCTTAAAACCCGAGAAAGTGCGCTGTGCTACGTTTTGGCATGCCACAATTGGCAAAATCCTACCAATAAACGCGCAGAAAAATCCACCCAGGAGGCATACCATGACATCCATCGAATCTTCTTTGCACGAAACCCGTGTATTTCCGCCCAGCACATCCTGGCAACACACAGCGGCCATTTCTTCCATGGATGCCTACCACGCGCTGTGCAAAGAAGCACAAGCCGACTACGAAGGATTCTGGGCCCGGCTCGCCCGGGAAAACCTGGTGTTCACCAAGCCATTCACCCAGGTGCTCAATCAAAGCAACGCGCCTTTTTACGAATGGTTTAGCGGTGGCCAGCTAAATGTGTCCGCCAACTGCCTGGATAAACACGTGCAGAACGGGCAGGGTGGCCGCGTGGCACTTGTTTTTGAAAGCGACGACGGCAAGGTGTCCAAAGTAAGCTATGCCGAGTTGCTGGCACTGGTGTGCCGTTTTGCCAATGGCTTAAAAAGCCTGGGCGTTCAAAAAGGCGATAAAGTGGTTATTTACATGCCCATGGGCGTAGAGGGCATAGCCGCCATGCAGGCCTGCGCACGCATAGGCGCTACGCACTCGGTGGTGTTTGGCGGGTTTTCTGCCAAAAGCCTGCGAGACCGCATTGTGGATGTAGGTGCCGTGGCTGTGCTTACCGCCGACCAACAGGTGCGTGGGGGTAAAACCCTGCCGCTTAAAGCAATGGTGGATGAAGCCCTTGCCCTGGAGGGTTGCGAAAAAGTAAAGCACGTGGTGGTTTACCAGCGCACCGGCAATGGTGTGCCCATGCAAGAGGGGCGCGACATTTCCTTGGCCGAATTGCTCAAAAACCAAAGCGACACCTGCGAACCCACGCCCGTAGATTCCGAACATCCCCTGTTTATTTTGTACACCTCGGGTTCCACGGGTAAGCCCAAAGGTGTGCAGCACAGCTCGGCAGGTTACCTGCTCTGGACCATGCTTACCATGCAATGGACTTTCGACATTCAACCCCACGATGTGTTTTGGTGCACGCCGATATTGGCTGGATAACCGGCCACAGCTACGTTACCTACGGCCCTCTGGCCGTGGGTGCCACACAACTGGTATTTGAAGGCGTGCCCACCTACCCCAACGCCGGGCGTTTCTGGGAATTGGTGCAAACCCACAAGGCCACCATTTTTTACACCGCACCTACTGCAATTCGCTCGCTCATTAAGGCCGCGAATTCCAATCCAGATATACACCCCAGGCAGTTTGATTTGTCGTCGCTGCGCTTGCTGGGTTCGGTGGGCGAACCCATTAACCCCGAAGCCTGGATGTGGTACCACGAGCACGTAGGCGGTAAAAACTGTCCCATTGTAGACACCTTCTGGCAAACCGAAACCGGCGGCCACATGATAAGCCCGCTGCCAGCCGCCACGCCGCTGGTTCCGGGTTCGTGCACCCTGCCTTTGCCCGGCATACTGGCCGCAGTGGTAGACGAAACCGGGCAAGACCTACCCGACGGCCAGGGCGGCATATTGGTGGTTAAAAAACCTTGGCCCTCCATGATTCGCACCGTCTACGGCGACCCGGATCGCTTTAAAAACAGCTACTTCCCTTCCGAGCTTGGCGGCACACTGTATTTGGCCGGCGATGGCGCCGTACGCGATAAAACAACCGGTTACTTCACCATCATGGGCCGTATCGACGACGTGCTGAATGTATCGGGCCACCGCTTGGGGACCATGGAAATCGAGTCTTCCCTGGTGGCGCACCCACTGGTTGCTGAAGCCGCTGTAGTAGGGCGGCCAGACGATGTGTCTGGCGAGGCCATAGTGGCTTTCGTGGTGCTCAAGGGCAAACTGCCCGAAGGCGAACAGGCGCAGCAATTTGCCAAAACCCTGCGCGACCATGTGGGCAAAGACATTGGCCCCATCGCCAAGCCGCGCGAAATCCGCTTTGGCGACAACCTGCCCAAAACCCGATCCGGCAAAATCATGCGGCGATTGCTGCGCAGCCTGGCCAAGGGCGAAGAAATTACCCAAGACATCTCCACCCTGGAAAACCCCGCTATCCTTGAGCAACTCACCAAAACCCTGTAAGCATGAGCTTTGTTCTCAAATTAACGCGGTTTTTTTCGTGGCTTACTTTTTTACTGCTGGTTGGTATTACCGTTGCCGCCATATTTGAGGACGAAGGTTGGGGCAGGCAATCCATTGCTTACTTTTTTATTTTCAGCACCCTGGCTGTGTATGCCGTGGTGGGCTTGTTAAGCCGCACTGCCGATTTGGAAGAGTATTACCTGGCAGCCCGCCAGGTGCCCGGCGTATTTAACGGCATGGCCACCGCTGCCGACTGGATGAGCGCCGCCTCTTTTTTGGGCATTGCAGGCACCTTGTACTACTCGGGCTTTGAAGCGCTGGCCCTGCTGGTGGGCTGGACAGGTGGCTTGTGCTGATAGCCCTGTTTGTGGCCCCTACCTGCGCAAATTCCAGCTCTACACCGTGGGCGATTTTTTAGCCCTGCGTTACCCCGGCCACGACAAAGGCCGCTGGGTAAGGCTGGTCAGCGTGCTGGCAACCCTGTGCATTTCCTTTGTGTACGTGGTGGCGCAAATTTACGCCGTGGGGCTTATTACCTCGCGCTTTGTCGGCGTTGAATTTGGCATTGGTGTTTTTTTTGGTTTGGCCGCCATTTTGGTGTGCTCGTTTTTGGGCGGCATGCGCGCAGTCACCTGGACACAGGTTGCCCAATACCTTGTGATGATTGTGGCCATGAGCATTACTACCGTGGTGCTGTTTGTGGTGGCCCAAGGCGCCATTCAAAGCGGCGTATCCGATATTAATCTGGTGCAGTATGTGCAGCTGCGCGAACAGCAAATCGCTGAAAACCCTGCCGAGCAGCAAGTGCGCCACGCATATCTGCAAGAAGCACAGCACTACCAGTCACTGATTAAAAACCTGCCTGCAAGCTGGGCCGAAGGCTACGAAGCAAGGCGGCAGGCACTCGAAGCCAGCCGCTACAACGGCGCACCGTTCCAGGCCATTAAGCAAGCCGAACAGGCGCTGGAAAGCTACCCTGCCACCCCCCTGGCCGCCAAAAAACTCTGGGCCAACCTGCAGGCCGAATATGTGCTGCGGCAAAAACCGGTGCCCCCCCACTTCGACGTGCAGCAAAGCACTTTGGCCGAACCCGCTTCCGCGCTGCGCTTTTTTGCCATTGCCTTTACCCTGATGTGCGGCACGGTGGCCTTGCCACACCTGATAGTGCGGTTTTTACCACGCCCAATGCATCACAAACCCGGTGGTCTGTGGTGTATGCCCTGGGCTTTATTCTGGTGCTCTACCTCATGGCGCCCTGGCTGGCGGTGGTGCTAAAAGCCGTGGTGTATAGCCAGCTGGTGGGGCTTAACTACCAAGACTTGCCCAACTGGGTGGCAGCGTGGGGCCGGGTTTCAGAAGGCTTGGCCTGGGTGGACGATGTAAACGCAGACAGCGTGGTGCAGTTTGCTGAAATTGGCCTTAGTTCAGATATTTTAGTGCTTATTTCGCCAGAAATAGCTGCCATTCCCTTCTTTTTGTCGGGGCTTATAGCCGTGGGTGGTTTGGCCGCAGCCTTGTCTACCGCCGATGGTTTGCTGCTGGCCATTTCCAACTCGGTGGCCCACGATTTTTACTACAAAACTCTGGAGCCAGGCGCCACCGCCCAAAAGCGGGTCACCATGTCTAAAATTGTGCTGCTGAGTGTGGCCCTGCTGGCAGCCTGGGTTACCTCGCTGAAACCCGGCAATATTGTGTACTTGGTAAGTGCTGCTTTTGCGTTGGCTGGGTCTACCCTGTTTGTGCCGCTGGTGGCGGGCGTGTTCTGGCCGCGCGCTACACGCACCGGCGCAGTGTGGGCCATATTGGTGGGCTTTGTAAGCTCGGCCTCGTACCTGTTGGCAACCAACCCCTCGGTAACCCACTTTTTTGGGTTGGCCCCCGCACAGTGGTTGCCCGTGGAGGCAGTGGGGTCAGGCCTGTTTACCATACCGCTTGGCGCCCTGGCCATGGTGGTGGGTTCAGCGCTGAGCAAACCCGACCCAGGCACCCAGGCCGTGGTGCATGTGCTGCAAAACCCTGAAAAACTGCAAGCTGGAATGGCGCCGCCTTAGCTTGTGTATTGTTGACCAATAATGCCCATTGGGCTGGAAGCACACAGCCATGTTGGGCTATAATTCGCCTTCTTTCCGGAGAGGTGGATGAGCGGTTGAAGTCGCACGCCTGGAAAGCGTGTATAGGTTAATAGCCTATCGAGGGTTCGAATCCCTTCCTCTCCGCCAAAATTACCTGTACTAACTTGCTCATGGCCCCATGAGCATGCCCGGAGCCCCGCACTACGCGGGGCTTTTTGCTTTTGGCTGTTGACCTCGTCCCGCCGACAACAACCCCAAAACCGTGCTCAAACCGCTTTCTGCTCAAAACCTGTTGACCTGAGCAAGGCTAGGTACGCCTCTCAAAAATAGGGTGTTCTGGGGCGTACTGATTGAATGGGGGTTAGTTGGCGTGGTGTTCTGGGGCTCATCTCCAACTCAATCATTTGACTTGGCTTTTCATGCCTTTAGAGCGTTCTGCTGTCCATTTTTTTGACTAGGTCCAGTTTTGTCGTGGCCTTTAAATGCACACCCCAAAAAACACCGGCTTGAGGCGCATGGTTTTCGCGGGCTGGGGTTGAACGGGTGCTTGCCGCTATTTTAACTGCTCAACTGGTTGCTGGGAGGTGGGAAGTTAATCAGAGGTTCCTTAGGAAACGTGTCCCCCAGTTTGAGCACTCTTTCCCTTTCTTCCTCTAATATTTTCTGGATGTGGAAAAGGTTCCGCACCATTTGACCCGGGTTGTCGATCTTTGCTGATTGCAAGTAATCATCCCAATTGTTGTTGTGTTGCGCTAAACCCTCTGACACTGACTGGGATAACTGATAGAAAAAATGTTCTAAAATGTTTCTTCCTTCCACAGTTCCAGAAACTCTTCCCGGCTTTGCAGTGCGTGGTGGCTTTTAGGCGTTGTGCCCTGTTGGGCAATGGAGGGGAAAAACAATTCAGGAGAAATGTCTGTT
>JAAURO010000106.1 GCA_012032215.1 Limnobacter sp. | reverse complement strand
TTGTGCACTTCAGTGCCATTCAGGGCAAAGGGTTCCGCACCCTGACTGAAGGCCAAAAAGTCACCTTCAGAGTTACCCAAGGCCAAAAAGGCCCACAGGCTGAAGACGTCAACCCTGCCTGATTTTTAATCAGATTGGGTCAAAAAAGGGCACCGATGGTGCCCTTTTTTAATGCTCTTTTTTGACGCCCTATTGGCCGGGCTGTATTTAGGCCGTATCAATAATATCTCCCGGATCACCCGACCTTACTACCAGCGAGCGTTTGTCGAACAAAGGTGCGCCTATTCTATCCAGAGCCACCGTCATGCCTTGAGTACCAAAATCAATCAGGTAAGACAGTGTATTAAAAGTACCGCAAATAAACGCGAGACTGACTGGCGCAATCGCGTATTTGCCAGCCACTTTCCAGGCAACCAGGCCAGCAGCCCCCAAACCAAAGCTGATCGCTCCCAGTGCAACCCCTGCAATACAAATACCTACAGCGTGCCCAGCCGCTCGGCTGGCATTGTAAGAACCATGGCGCAACCAAAGGGCCTCGTACCCCTTTTTCATCCAATGCCCGAACGCCAAACCCAAATTGGTGTCCGAAGCCAATATGGCCTGCCCTGTCGTACGCAAAATTTCGGTGGTAGTCAGCAAGCGGCGAACAAAAGGCTTGTAACAGTGCTTGTTGGCATGCATATACTCCAGATTAAAACGCTTTTCGTAAAAATTGTCAGACGAGCTTTTCATGCCGGTTACGATTTTTCTGCGTTTTTCAGTCCACCCCTTCACAATATTGTGCGCCTTGTCATTGTAAACACGGCTTTTCTCTTCGAAAGCTTCTTTTACTGGCCGCTTCTCGTTGCCGTCAGTTGCCTCAGTTATCGCCGCCACGTTAGCCCTGAAGTCATACCACTTGGCCTTGCATCGGTTAAAGCCAGCCACAGGATGCGACATAAATTCCTGAAACCTTAAGCGCCCTGTTCTGTCCTGGCGGATATTCTGCTCTTTAATGTCTCCGGTTTCTACGTCTTGATCGTTCACCAACGACAATACAGCAACAACCAGTTTTTGCCGATAAAAAAGCTCTTTCCGGTCTTGTACTAAAGATCCGTCCAGATAAGTTGTCTGAAAATCAGCCAGTGCCTGGGCAAATGCTGTTCTGGTATTGCATTCGAACAACCTGCTCAGAAACCGCGTACCAGCTCTGTTAAAAAATTCCCGGTGTGAATTTGAGCGAAAAACCTCTTTGGTAAAATCACTAGCCAACGCTTCTCTAATGTATTGATTGCTGCTCTGATTGCAATTTGAAGAAAAAAACAACTCGTATGCAGCATCTACTATTTTGTCTGTATTTTTCAGAATTTCATTCTTGTGCTCATCGTCTATGCTTTCCAATGGTTTTGTTTGCACCTGGCCAAACCAGTTCATCACAGAAGCAGACCCATAACCCGCCACAGAAAGGCCATACCACCCCCATTGCACATAGGGAGCAACCACACTCATTGATTTTGACAACAGTGCATTTACGCCAATAACCACCACCGCCATGCCCACGCCAAGCGTTTTGCCCCAGTTTTCTGTTAATGGTGTTGGTTTCGTGGTCGCATGCCCGACACCAGGCACTGCAAATATTCATGGCTACAGTAGCAACACCGTTTGCAGCATCAGCAAAGCCAGCCACTTTTTTTGCACCCCTTAGCCAGCCAATGCTTTTGGTATTTTTTGAATTAACGCTTTTAAAGCGGTGGGAATGGGTGCCCATGTAATCAATGGAATGGGCAGCCCTGCGCACCTCTGGTTCGTTCAAGGCCTCTTTTTTCGAGCAGACCTTTGTCCAGCGCACTGCGCAAACGTTGCAAACGGCAGTGTGGCTGGTGAGGCTGATCAGACTGGAAAGTCAATCTGGCAGAGCTGGCCAACAAGGTGGCAGCAAGAATATTTTCACTGGACGTGCGGGCTTCAGCCTCACCTTTCACGTGGTTGCGGCCGCTGGAGTAGGCTCGCCAGATACGCTGCGTGTTATTCAGCTTTTTCCAATTGTCTCCGGAGTCAAGGCCATAACCTGCCTTGACCATTACCCGGGGCTTGTAACATTCAGGGATAGACCCTATCGAAACAGCGGCTCGCGAACTGGAGATTGCACCAACACCCACACTCATTCCTCGGTACTGCTAAAACACACCCCTGAATATGTTGCGAAGGGGTCCCAAAACACTTGGGCGACAGGTTTCTAATTTTTATTAAACCCACTGTGACACTTTTCTTACAATTTGGCAACAAGGGGCTTGACACACCCCACACCGAGTTAATCTCAAGCGTAAAAATCCGTGTAAACCCTTACAAAGCATGCAAAAAAAAACCATTCCTACTGAATTTTACCAAGGGATTTCCCGCATTTCCCAGTACTTACCCATCCCTCTTAATAGCTGGGCTATCGATTGATAAACCGCAGAAAATCTTCTCTTACCAACTCATCGCAGTGGCTCAAAGAATGGCCTAATACCCCTATGCCAAAAGCCGGTTTTTCAGAACTGGCCACCGTTTCCCGGACATCGCCTTTGCCGTGCTTAAAAAACGTTTACGCAAACAATGGTTTTTAACCCTGCTCTTTGTTGGAGTGCTTGCCTGCACCACAGCAGCGTTCCTGCTGGTGCAGCGTATTGTGCTGTCCGGAGCCATTCAGAAAGAAAACACCGCTACGGCTGTGGCATTAAGCCAGGCAGCGTCCCTGGAGCTGGCAACCGTGGCATTAAGTCTGGCTGCCATTTCCAACCCGCTGGCAGACTTCATTCAGAATCAGGACTGGACAAGCGTTAGCGAACACCTCAATCACCAGGCATTTGTTGAATCCGGGCTGGTTAATTTGCAGGTAGTGGATGCTACGGGTAAACCCTTGGTACGAACAGGACAGGTTCAAGCCACACAACCCTTACTGTACGTGCCCCCCAGATCCACCAATACACTGACCGCACACATTCAGAAAACAGGCAGTGGCGCATCCATCAGGCTGTTGGCAGACATCGCCATTTTTGACCGCCAGGAAAAACCTGCTGCTTATTTGCAGGGCGAACTGGATTTGGCAAAATTTGCCGAAGCTTTGCGCACGGTAACTACTGCCAGCGAGACAAAATTTGCCGTGGGTAGCGCCGAAGGCACAGTGTTTGTGGGCTCCGATACAGATCAAACACCGATTGGAAAACGATTTGTGCCACTTACCGGATTGGTTGACTCCACAAGCCCCAACAATGAAGTCACGCTCACTGGCATGCGAGAACCCCGTGCACAAGCAAGCCAGACAGGCTTGGTTGAAGCGCCTGACGATGCATTTCAAGCGCTCACCCTGATTGAATTGAAAAGCACCAAGCTGATGAACCATCCCAACAAATGGGTGGTAGCAGTGTGGGCAGCCCCAGAGATCGCCTATGCTGTCTGGAATGAAGAGGCCGCCATTGCGCTGTCTGGCTTTTGCCTGATTGCGGGCCTGTTGGTGGTGGGAATGCGCAAGGCCAGTGCAATTACAGCGCACCATATTCAAGAGCGGGAAAAACATCCGGCATTTTGCAAGAACAGGCTATACACCTGAAGCTGGCCACGAGCGCTGCCAATATCGGTGTGTGGGAATACGACATACAAACCGGGCACGTGCAATGGAACAAGGTGATGTATACCATGTACGGACTGCACCAAAATACCCAGCCCATGCCCTTGGCTGAATGGGAAAACCAAGTTGTTAAAAACGACAAACCCGATTTTCAGCAATTGTTCAATCCCACCCTGCGTGAAGACACTCAAGCTGCCGAGCAAGTGCTATTCAGCATTCGCCAGAAAGACACTGGGCACATCAAGTATTTTCAGGCACACGCACGAGCCATTCCAGATGTCAATGGCAATCCTTCCAAAATAGTGGGCGTGCACCTGGACATCACCAAACAAAAGAAATTTGAAAAGCCCTGCGGGAAGCGGAGGACAAGTTTCGCTCTGCTTTTGAATCTGCTGCCGTGGGTATGGCCATGTACGGAGTAGACGGACAGTTTTTGCAGGTAAACCGCGCTTTGTCGGACATTCTGGGGTGCCCGGCAAGCCAGATTTTAAAGCTTAACTTTGAATCGCTGACACACCCCCAAGACTTGCTGATTGATGAGCCGCTTCGCCATGACATGCTAGAGGGCGTACGCACCAACTACCAGATTGAAAAACGCCTGATTCACCACCAAGGGCATGTTATCTGGGTAGTCATGTCGGTGTCGGCAGTCTGGAATGCCAAAGGACAGATTCTGTATTTTCTGGCCCAAATTCAAGACATCACCGAACGGAAAAAAACGAAGCAGCGCTTATTGAGCGCGAGCATTTTTTACGCACCTTAAGCGAATGTCTGCCCGGATTGGTGAGCTACTGGGGCCGCGACTTACGCTGTCACTTTGCCAACCGCAATTACGAGTCCTGGACCGAGCTCCCCCTGGAAAGCCTGCGTGGCATCCACATGCGCAAGCTACTGGGCGATGCCATGTTTGCCAGTGATCACCCCCACGCACTGGCCGCACTCCATGGCGAACCACAACGCTTTGAGCGCCGACAGCGCAAAAAAGACGGGCAGTTTGCCGACATTCTGGTGCATTTTATTCCAGACGTAATTTATGGTCAGATAGAAGGGTTTTTTGCCTTGGCAACCGAAATCACCGAATTAAAAGGCCACCAGCGCGAACTGGAAAGAATCAACACGCAACTGGTGGTAAGAACCGACCAGGCCGAACAGGCCAGCAAAGCGAAAAGCACGTTTTTGGCCAACATGAGTCACGAAATACGCACCCCTATGAATGCCATTATGGGACTGATGCAACTCATGGCCGACACCGGCCTGCAAGCGCAACAGCGCGACTATCTGGACAAAATCAGCTCAGCGGCTGAAATTCTGATGAACGTGTTAAACGATGTGATTGATGTATCACGCATTGAAGCGAACAAGCTGGAGCTTTCGCCCACACGGTTTAGCCTGGCCACCCTGCTGGACAAAACCATTGATCTGTTTAGCTACCGCGCCGAAGAAAAAAACCTCAGGCTTTTGTGTACCCGGCATGCAAACTGCCCAACCAGCCTGGTGGGAGACCGCCTCAGGTTGGCACAAATCTTGAACAACCTGCTCTCTAACGCTCTGAAGTTTACCGAGCAAGGGCAGATCCATCTGGAGGTTTGCACGTGTGAAGAGGGCAGTAAACTGCAATTCAAGGTGTCTGATACAGGAATTGGTATGGACAACGCCCAGGCTGCCGAGTTGTTCAAACCCTTTAGCCAGGTAGACAGTAGCAGCTCGCGCAAATACGGCGGCGCAGGCCTCGGACTTTCGATTTGCCGCAACCTCAGTGAACTGATGGGTGGAAGCATTGAAGTGAAAAGCGAACCAGGCAAGGGCTCTGTGTTTACCTTTTACATCGACAACCAGGACCCCGATTATTCCAGAACCGCGCCAGAGCATGCCGCCGATCAGGAAGACACCCTCACCCTGAACCGGCAAACCAAGCTGCGCTGGGCCACTGCAGAAAACCTGATGCAGGAAGTGGAATCGGGGCAAATGGCTGCCACCACTGGCCGACACGAAACCCAGGCGCATGAAGCATCGCTCGCCCTGCTCGAACCCAACACCGAAGTGGCTGCACCACCTGCACCACAACCTCTGACGGGCGTGCAGGTTTTAATTGCCGATGACCACCAGTTGAACCGCCTTGTGGCAGGAGAAATGATTCGTAAAGCAGGCGGAAACGTTACTCTGGCAAACGATGGAAAATGGCCATAGAAGAAGCGCTGTCGAAAAAATTTGACATTATTCTGATGGATCTTCAAATGCCGGAAGTAGATGGATTTGAAGCCACCGCCACCATTCAAGCGCACTTTAAGGACAAATGCCCACCTATTGTAGCCGTTACCGCCTCGGCCACCGAAAAAGACCGTGTAGCCATTTTAAAGGCAGGCATGTGCGAGCACTGGTAAAACCCTTTAAGAAAGAAGACTTGCTGAAAATCATTCAAGCACAGGTGTTGTTATACTGACCTGACGTTACTCCACGTCACTCCTGAAAAACAGGCACCCATGAATCTGCTCAAGCACACCCTGTGGGCTCTTGGCATGGCTAGCCTTGCCGGGTGCACCACAGTAGACATTGAACAATCGATAAACCAGCTCAACGAAACAACCCGTAGCATGACCCAGGGCCAGGTGGTTCTGGCCTTAAGCCACGAACAACAGGCTGCATTGGTCGAGCGCAGCGAAACACTGCTGGACCAACCGCTCACCATGAACTCTGCGATTGAACTCATGCTGAGCAACAGCCCACAGTTTCAGGCCCTGCTGGCCAGAGGCTGGA
>JAAURO010000105.1 GCA_012032215.1 Limnobacter sp. | reverse complement strand
GCGGAACAGGGGCCAGCTTCTTTTTGGAATATATTCACACGGAACGGAACAGGTAAGTATTGATCAATTGATAGCAGATGGCGTCACCTTTTTTGATTATCAGAAAGAGGTTGCAAGCGGCCAGACCGAAGGCGATTTTACCCATACCGAACTTGCTGTAAATGCCCAGCAGCAGAGCGCTATTGAAACACTTCAGAGTATCGATCCTCAAGGTAACCCACTGAAGCAGAACAGCGCTGGAAACAATACCGTGAGCCTGTACGATTGCATTAATAATGCCGTCGAACAAGGCATTCAATCAAGTGCGCCTGCTTCTGTGAAAAACACGGTGATTGCTGCATTGGTGATAGCTTTTGCTGCAGCTTTGGCGGTTTAAGGCTTAATCTGCTTCGCCTATCCAGGCCATTTGAATGGCCTCCAGGATTTTTTCGCTGGAACGTTTGGGGTCGTCCCTGAAATTGGGCAATGCCTGTACCCACTGGTGTAAATCGGTAAAGCGGATATAGCGGGGGTCCACTTCCGGGTGGGCCTCTAAAAGCGCTATGGCAATGTTCAAAGAGTCGGTCCATTGCAGGGTTTGGGGCATGGCAAACAATCTCCTAGTGGTTTTCGCGGGCATGGTTAATGGTGTATCTGGGCAGTTCCACAACCAGGTTTTTGTTGGCCACTTTCACCTGGCATGACAACCGTGATAGCGGTGTTAGGCCCCAAGCCATATCTAGCAAATCGTCTTCGTTGTCTTCGCTGTCGGCAAGGCTTTCAAAGCCCTCGCGCACTACCACGTGGCAGGTGGTGCAGGCACAGCTCATTTCGCAGGCGTGTTCAATGGCTATGCCGTGTTCCAGCAATTGCTGGCACAGTTGGCTGCCGGGTTCCACGGAAAATTCTTTGCCCTCGGGGCATAACGATTCATGGGGTAACACTTTAATCTGAGGCATGGTTGCCTGGCTCCTGTGTGTGGGCAAATACATCGCTGACGCCTTGCAGGGTTCTGCCAGTCAGCGCTTTTTTAATGCTGGCATCCATGCGTTGGGCGGCAAAGTCTTCGGTCAGTTGTGAAAGGGCATCGATGGTTTGTTCAATGCTGCGCAGCTGGTCGGTGTTGGCCAGTGCGCGGAGTTGTTCCAGAGTGTGCACAATTTTCTGGCGCTGCGTTTCATCGAGCAGGTCGCCATCGGCTTGCAAGGCTGCTTGCACGGCTTCTACCAGGCGCTGCGCTTCTACCTGTTGCTCGCGCAGCTGGCGTGCCTGGGCATCGTGTTGGGCATGGTCAAAGCTGGCTTGCAGCATATGCGCAATTTGCTCGTCGTTTAAGCCATAACTGGGTTTTACGGTAACTTCTGCCTGCACGCCGGAAGTGGTTTCCCGGGCAGACACTGCCAGCAGGCCATCGGCATCCACCTGAAACGTGACGCGAATTCGCGCAGCCCCAGCCACCATGGGTGGAATGCCGCGCAGTTCGAAGTGGGCCAGGGAGCGGTTCTCGCTGACCAGTTCACGCTCACCTTGCACCACGTGAATGCGCATGGCGGTTTGACCATCTTTGAAGGTGGTAAATTCCTGGGCACGGGCAACCGGTAAGGTGCTGTTGCGGTCGATAATGCGCTCGGTCAACCCGCCCATGGTTTCCAGCCCCAGCGACAAAGGAATGACATCGAGCAGCAGCAGGTCGTCTTCGCGGCGGTTGCCCGCCAGCGTGTCGGCCTGAATGCTGGCACCCAAAGCCACTACTTCATCGGGATTGAGGTTGAGCAGCGGGTCTTGCCCAAAAAACTGTTTTACGGCGCTGCGCACGGCAGGCATGCGGGTTGAGCCTCCCACCAGTACCACGCCATCGATGTCTTGTACGCTTAAAGCGGCATCGCGCAGGGTTTTGCGGGTAGTGCGCAGGCATTTTTTAACCAGTGGATCAACAATTCCGGCCAGTTGAATGGCGGAAATGGTTTCTGCTATGGTGGTTCCATCGGGAAATTCCACACTCAAAAAGCCGGTGTGATCGGCTGAAATTTGTTCTTTCACCCGCTTGCATGCCATTACCAATCGGCCATGCTGGCGCGGGCTCAGTTCGCCAAGCTGGCGGGTGTTGATAAAATGCTGCGCCAAGGCGCGATCGAAGTCGTCGCCGCCCAAGGCCGAATCGCCACCGGTGGCAAGCACTTCAAACACACCGCCTGTCAGGCGCAGTATCGACACATCAAACGTACCACCCCCCAAATCAAACACCACAAACTGGCCCTGTGCCTGTTGATCCAGTCCGTAGGCCAAAGCCGCGGCGGTGGGTTCGTTGATAAGGCGCAGTACATTTAAACCTGCCAGTTGGGCCGCGTCTTTGGTGGCCTGGCGTTGTGCATCGTCGAAATAGGCAGGCACAGTAATAACAGCCCCCACCAGTTCACCACCCAGGGTGGTTTCTGCGCGTTGTTTCAGCACGCGCAGAATGTCTGCCGACACCTGAACAGGGCTTACTTCGCCATACTCGGTTTGAATGCGTACCATGCCGCTTTCGGCTCCCGCTTTTGGGGCGCTAAGGCGGTAAGGCAGTTTTAAACCGGCGACATCGTCCAGGCTTCTGCCCATCAGGCGTTTGGCAGAAAATACGGTGTTGGGTGAATCGGTTTCGGCGCAGGCCAAAGCATCGTGGCCCACGCTGCGTGGTCCTTGTGGGCCATAGCGCACCACCGAAGGCAGCACCACGCGGCCTGTTTCATCGGCCAGGCAGCCGGGCTGCCAGAGCGGACGGTGGCAACCAGTGAGTTGGTGGTTCCCAAATCAATGCCTACGGCCAAACGGTGTTCGTGCGGGGCGGTAGACATGCCGGGTTCGGCAATTTGTAACAAGGCCATTAGCTGGCGTCCTTCAGTAAATGGGTCGTCCGGGAAGCTTTAATCATGTGGGGTATGCAGGTGAATGGCGTGTTTGAATTAGTCATCTGAAGCATCCTCCAGCCATTCTGTTTTTTTGGCGATTTCGCTCAGGAATTTTTCTACAAACAGCAACGCCTGGCAGGTTTGGCTGGCCGCCTGCCAGTGCTTTTGGGTATCGAGCTGTTGTTCTGCCTGTTGCAGCAAACGTTTGCGTTCGGCAAGCACTGTGGCC
The DNA here is from genome assembly GCA_012032215.1 of Limnobacter sp. Lineage (GTDB taxonomy): Bacteria > Pseudomonadota > Gammaproteobacteria > Burkholderiales > Burkholderiaceae_B > Limnobacter. The sequence goes on along the minus strand of JAAURO010000105.1, from coordinate 3,261 downwards.
TTCAGCGTGTGCAGGCTTTGTTCGGTCGCGCTTTCCTGCAATTGCTCGCGCCACTCCATTTGCTGCATGAGCAGTACGGGCTCAAGCTGTGTTTGGTTGGCGCGCGGGTTGTGGTTGTGCAGCTGGCACAGATAAATGGCGCGTTCTACCGGGTTTTTCAGGCGGTGCCAGGCCTCGTTAATGCGCGTTGCCCACTGCACAGCCAAGCGTTTTTCTGCGGCTGATCCATTGGCAAAACGGTCGGGGTGCATGCGGTTCTGCAGCTTGTGGTAAGCAGCTACCAATTCCTGTGTTTGCACACCAAAGCGGGCTTGCACACCGAAAATTTCGAAGTCTGTGCTGTGTAGGCGCAGTGTGTGGGCAGCGTCCGCAGGTGGTGCGTTTTCCAGGGGTTGGGGCAATTCAGGCATGGTTCAAATGGTGAAGCTTTCACCACAACCGCAGCGTGCCTTTTCGTTGGGGTTGTTGAACTTAAACCCTTCGTTCAAGCCTTCACGTGCGAAATCAAGTTCAATGCCAGCCAGGTAGGGCAAGCTTTTCGGGTCTACAAACAGCGTAACCCCGTGGCTTTCAAACTGGTGGTCTGCGGGGTCTGGGGTGTCTACAAACTCCAGCTTGTAGGCCATGCCAGAACAACCAGTGGTGCGCACACCCAAGCGCAAACCTTGCCCCTTGCCTCGTTTAGCAAGAAACCGGGCAATGTGGTCTGCCGCTTTTTGGGTAAGGGTTACTGGCATGGCAAGCCCTTTGGCATCTTCTCTGGCTTTAAGCTCCATGGTGGCTTTACGCTCCGTGTTTTTTCTTGTAGTCGTCCACAGCGGCTTTAATGGCGTCTTCTGCCAAAATAGAGCAGTGAATTTTTACCGGGGGCAAGGCCAGCTCTTGTGCAATGGCGGTGTTTTTAATGTCGAGCGCCTGATCCAGGGTTTTGCCTTTTACCCATTCGGTGACCAAGGAAGAAGAGGCAATGGCTGAACCACAACCGTAGGTTTTAAACCGTGCATCGGTGATGGTGCCATCGGCGCCGACCTTGATTTGCAGTTTCATGACATCGCCGCAGGCGGGTGCACCCACCATGCCGGTGCCCACTTCGTGGTCGGTTTTGTCGAAAGAACCCACGTTGCGGGGGTTTTCATAGTGGTCTAGAACTTCTTCGCTGTAAGCCATAATAAAACTCCATGCTTTAATTGTATTGCTCGGCCCTTTGCGGGCTCTACTGTTTCATTGCCGATAAAAGTCGGCCTGATTCGGCTTGCCTGTACCTAGCGTTTGTTCAGTGGGCCGCCCATTGCACAGTGCTTAAGTCGATTCCATCAAGGTGCATTTCCCACAGTGGTGACAAATCGCGCAGCTTGCCCACTTTGGCCCTGAGCAACTCAATGGTGAAATCGATGTCGGCTTCGGTGGTAAACCGCCCAATGGAAAACCGGATAGAGCTGTGAGCCAGTTCATCGCTGCGGCCCAAGGCGCGCAATACATAAGAAGGTTCTAGTGAGGCCGAAGTGCAGGCCGACCCGGAAGACACGGCGATTTCCTTGATGGCCATGATCAGCGATTCGCCTTCCACAAAGTTAAAACTCACGTTCAGGTTGTGGGGCACCCGCTGCTTTAAATCGCCGTTGACGTAAATTTCTTCGATGCTGCGCAGGCCATTTAGCAACCTGTCACGCAGGGCTTGAATTTTGGGTAATTCGGTGCGCATTTCCTGGCGCGCCAGACGAAAGGCTTCACCCATGCCCACAATCTGGTGGGTTGCCAGGGTGCCCGAGCGCATGCCGCGTTCGTGCCCGCCGCCGTGAATTTGTGCTTCCAGGCGCACGCGCGGCTTGCGCCGCACATACAGCGCGCCAATGCCTTTGGGGCCGTAGGTTTTGTGGGCAGAAAAGCTCATTAAATCGACAGGCAGGGCGGACAAATCGATTTCCACTTTGCCCGTGGCCTGTGCTGCGTCTACGTGAAACTTGATGCCACGGCTGCGGCACAGATTGCCAATGGCTTCTATGTCCTGAATTACACCAATTTCGTTGTTGACCATCATGACTGACACCAGCACTGTGTCACCGCGCAGGGTTGATTCCAGCACGTTCAGATCGAGCAGGCCGTTTTCCTGCACATTCAGGTAGGTGACTTCAAAGCCCTGGCGCTCCAGGTCGCGGCAGGTATCCAGCACGGCTTTGTGTTCGGTTTTCACCGTAACCACGTGCTTGCCCTTGCCCTCGGCATAAAACAGCGCCGCACCTTTAATGGCCAGGTTGTTGGACTCGGTGGCGCCGGAAGTCCACACAATTTCACGGGGATCAGCATTCACCAGCTCGGCTACATGGTTGCGTGCTTTTTCCACGGCGTCTTCGGCTTGCCAGCCATAGGCGTGGCTGCGGCTTGCCGGGTTGCCAAACTGCTCGCGCAGGAAAGGAATCATGGTATCGGCCACGCGGGGGTCTACGGGTGTGGTTGCACTGTAGTCCAGGTAAATCGGCATTTTTTCAGTCATTTTAACTCCAGCTTATTACAGGGCCGAAGATTGCTGGCTAGACAATCTTGGGCGAAAGTCAATGGTGTGGGCACTTTTGCGGTGGCGGTTGTGATCAACCAGCGACTGCAGCGTGACCGAATGCAGGTAATCCAGCATTTTGCGGTTCAGATTGGCCCATAAATCGTGGGTCATGCAGGGGCCTTCATCGGAACAGTTTTCTTTGCCGCCGCATTGGGTGGCATCCAGAGGTTCGTCAACGGCAATAATGACATCGGCTATGCTCACGGATTCCAGTGGCCGCTTGATTTGATACCCGCCACCCGGCCCACGCACGCTTCAACCAAGCGGTTTTGCGCAACTTGGCAAACAGTTGTTCCAGGTAAGACAGCGAAATGTGCTGGCGTTCGCTGATTCCGGCCAAAGAAACAGGGCCGGCAGACTGCTGCAGCGCCAAATCTATCATGGCGGTAACAGCAAAGCGTCCTTTGGTGGTTAGTCGCATAGTTTTTGACCGTTTAATAACCTACTAAAGAACTCAAGTATAGTAAACCCGAGTGTTTTGGTCAACTATTTGTGAGGTGGTTTGCCGGGCCCGGCTCGTACTTGCACGGTGTGCTTTCGGGCTGCGGCGCGTTGGCATGTACCGCCCGGCTAAGGCTTTGCCCGAAACCCCGTCTGAAGCCTCACTTCTCGGCGGCCGTTAACTCGCCCTCAGCGCCAGGCGCTTCGGTGCTCAAACATGCCCGGCCTTGACCCTTCGCAAGATGAAGCCCCAGACGGCGGGCACC
>JAAURO010000104.1 GCA_012032215.1 Limnobacter sp. | reverse complement strand
TGGAGGCCGAGCGGTTGCGTGCAGAATACGCCAGCTTGACTGGTGCTTCGAAACCCGGCACCAAACGCTTGTACGAGTTGGTAGAGGCATTGGTAATGGCATTCAGGGCGCGTGCATGCTTGATAATGCCGCCAATATAGTACAGCGCAAAGTCAGAAAGCCCCGCATAGCCATTGCCGGCAAACTGGTTTTGCCCATCTTTCCAGACCGACTGGTGGCAGTGCATGCCAGAACCGTTGTCGCTGTGCATGGGTTTGGGCATGAAAGTAGCGGCCTTGCCATACGAAGCTGCTACGTTCCATACGGTGTACTTCAGGATTTGCAGCCAGTCGGCACGTTGGGTCAGGGTAGAAAACCGGGTGCCAATTTCGTTTTGGCCAGCACCACCCACTTCGTGGTGGTGCACCTCAACAGGCACGCCCTGCTGCTCTAAAAGCAGGCACATTTCGGAACGGATGTCCTGAAAGGAATCGGTGGGCGGCACCGGAAAATAACCGCCTTTAACCGTAGGGCGATGACCCAGGTTACCGTGTTCGTAATCAATGCCGGTAGACCACGCCGCCTCTTCAGATTTAATACGGAAGAAACAACCTTCCATTTTATCGCCCCAGGTTACCGAATCAAAAATAAAGAACTCGGGTTCGGGGCCAAAATAGGCGGTATCACCCAAGCCCGTACTTTTCAAATAAGTTTCAGCACGGCGGGCAATGGAGCGCGGGTCGCGGTCGTAGCCTTTACCATCGGAAGGCTCTACCACATCGCAGGTTAAAATCAGGGTGGGCTCTTCGGCGAAAAGGGGTCCATGCGGGCCGTGGTGGCATCGGGCAGAAGCAGCATGTCAGAGGCTTCAATGCCTTTCCAGCCTGCTATCGAAGAGCCATCAAAGGCATGCCCTTCTTCAAATTTGTCTTCACTAAACTGCGAAACCGGCACAGACACATGCTGCTCTTTGCCTTTGGTGTCGGTAAAGCGAAAGTCGATAAACTTGACTTCGTTGTCGGACACCATTTTCATGACTTCCTGGGGGCTTGCCATTCAAAAATCTCCTGAATCTTTAGGTGAGCAATCAATAAAATAAAAATGAGAGGCTTTGCACCGCCCAAGTACACACCAGCCCGCCAACGCAAGAAGAAATTAAAGCAAGGTGCAATTGGTAAACACGCGCTTCGCCGTTGTCCAGGGCTGCGAGCAAAACGAAACAATACCATTACCCAAGGCCGCTTTTCGCAGACGATTGCGAATTCATTCGCTTCGGTGGTTTTGCCCACACAGACATGCCTTCGCAGCCCTGTTTGTCAAAGATTGCCGGCTCTCAAAACACCTGCGGCATCAAGAGCGTGTATAAGTTGCTGGAAGCGGGTGAGGCGGTTCGATTGTTCCGTACTGATGTTCTTGAGCGACTGATATTCAACGCCACAATACCCCCATGCGATTGCCAATATAAAAAAACCCCAAGCACCCCACTACATGCACTATGGCGTGCAACAAAGCCAGTAATGGCTTTTGGCCAAGCAGCACAAGTCCCTCGGCGGTAAAAGCAGAAAAAGTGGTAAAACCGCCCAAAAAACCGGTCATCAGAAACAGGCCCCAAACATGGCTTTTCAACCAAACCATGCCAAACAGTCCAAACAACAGGCCCGCACCCAAACCACCTGCCACATTCACACACAAGGTGCTGGCTGCAATCGGCAACCAATCAGGTTGCCAGGCCCACAGGTTGACCGCGTAGCGGCACAGCCCACCCAGGCCTGCCCCCAAAAAACCACCATACCCAAAAACACGGACACGCTGCTTACTCCCACCGCGCTTTGGCGTGGTTGTCTGATGGCCGGGCTTGCACCCACTGTGCGCCGTGCTCGGTGATTTCTTTTTTCCACAAGGGGGCTTCGGTTTTCAGGCAATCGGTTATGAACTCGCAAGCCAGAAATGCTTGCCCACGGTGCGAACTTGCGCAGGCCACCAGCACGATTTGATCTTGGGGCTTGAGTGCACCCACGCGGTGAATCACGAACGCACCCAGCAAATCAAATTGCATGCCTGCACGGGTTACGATTTTTTCCAGGGCTTTTTCAGTCATGCCACTGTAGTGCTCCAGATAAATAGCAGATATTTTTTGCCCATCGTTGAACTCACGTACAGTGCCCACAAAACTAACCACTGCACCCACGTTGCCCAAGTCTTTTCTGAGCCATTTCAGGCACCGGGACACATCAAAGTTGGCAGTTTGAACACTTACTTTATATCGCACCCGCTTTGTCTCCCTATGGCTTGATTCTATGGGTGTTAGCCTTGTGGGCAAAGGCACCTTTACGGCAGGCTTCAACCCCCGGTCACAGGCGGGAAAAACGCCACTTCGGCACCACAAGCAAGTTTTGTACCGGGATTGGCAACTTCATGATTCACGGCCATTTGCACAGGAGAAATGGCTGTAGTGGCTGCGGCAAACCGCTCGTGGTTTTGCCTGAAGATAAGCAAGCAAAGTGGCCGCAGTACAGGGGGTGCTTGCGGCATCGCCGGAGAATTCCAATAGCTCGGCTTCGCAGCCCATGGCCTCGCGCAGCGAGGCAAAGTAACGCAATGTAAGGTGCATGTGCCTTCAGGGGGTTAATACCTCAAACGGAAAATACGGCACCAGTTGCCCAGCATTTAGAACCTGCCCTGCCTTCACACGAATCAAACCCGTGGACTGCGCCAGCGAGGTGAGTACCGAAGACCCTGGTTGCCAACAAGATGCAGTCTACCGTGTTCAAGCCGGGCACGGAGAAACTCTTCACGCCAAGGGTCTGGGCAAGGCCAGTTCTGCTCGATCGGCTGCCACTGGCAATTGTTGCGCCAATCTGCGTGCGCGGGTGCCACACCTTGCAACAGATCCAAAAAAGGTTTAACCACCAACAAAAACGCAAGCACACCAGAGACGGGGTTACCCGGCAAGCCAAAAAACCAGCAAGGGTTTTGCGAACCAGCAATCTTGCCAAATGCCAAGGGTTTGCCGGGTTTCATGGCTACTTTCCAGCTTTCCAGTGTGCCCACCTGGGTCAGTGCAGCCAGAACAAAGTCTTCTTCGCCCACCGAAACCCCGCCAGAGGCAATCACCACATCGCAGTCAGCCAGGCTTTGCAAGGCATGAACCGTGGCCTGCAGGCTATCGGGCACGATGCCAACCGATTGCACATCGCACGGCAAGCGGCTTAAAAAAGCCCTGGAGCACACACTCGCTGGAATTGTATATCTGCCCATTGGCAAGGGGTTTGCCCGGCATTTTGAAGCTCGCTGCCCGTAGCCAGCAGGCCCACCTTCAGCCGCCTGTGCACACGCACAGTGCCCATCCCCAAAGACGCCAACAGACCTGAGTGAAAAGGATTAAGCCTTATGCCCGCTGGCAGCACCATGTCGCCCGTGGCAATGTCTTCACCTTGGCGGCGCACCCATTCGCCTGGCTGCGGATTGCTTAAAAAACGAACAGAACGAACATCAGACGCTGGGGTATCGCCAGGGGCAAGCTGCTGTGCCTGTTCCTGCATCACCACCGCATCTGCACCAGGAGGCAGTGGTGCGCCCGTAAAAATGCGTGCGCAGGTGCCAGGCTGCAAGGGCGGCAATGCCTCCGGCGAGGCACCCGCCACAATTCGGCCAACTACAGGTACTGCGCCATTTGTATGGTGATTGGCCCAAGAAGCAGCACAGGCATCAGCCAGTCCTTCTGTGCCTTGAAAATCGGCACTGCGCACAGCATAACCATCCATGGCGCTGTTGTTGAAAGCAGGCACATTACGGGCTGCCACCACCGGTTGGGCCAGCACACAACCCATGGCGTTTTGCAAGGCAAGCGATTCACTACCCACCACTGAATCCTGGGCTGCTTGCCAAACTGTTTGCAGCAAGGTGTTCAGCGCAATCATTCCATGCCCCTTTTTACAAGCCCGTGTGGCGGGCAATAAACGCTTTCACTTCTTGTACAGAAACCGGCATGCTCACCACTTTTTGCGGCAGGTTTTCAATGCCCTCGTACGCACTCGGCACGGGGGCTTTCTGGCCGGTTGCTTCAAAAATGGTGTCTGCAAACTTGACAGCCAGGGCGGTTTCCAGCACCACCATGGGCACGCCCGGTTCCACAAATTCGCGCGCCACTTTCACCCCATCTGCCGTGTGGGTGTCGATAAGGGTGCCGGTGCGTTGGTACACTTCGCGAATGGTGTTTAAACGATCTGCGTGGCAGGAAGAACCAGATACAAAACCATATTGGCTTGCTATGGCCTTAAAGCGCGGGTCGGCAGACAAATCAAACTGGCCTTTTTGTGCCAGTTGGTTCCAGAGGGCGGCCAAAGCCCGCCCATCACGGCCCATTACATCGTACACAAAGCGTTCGAAGTTGGATGCCTTGGAAATGTCCATGGAAGGACTGGAGGTAATCCAGGTTTCTGACGATGCGCGCGGCCTGTACACACCGGTTTTAAAGAACTCGTGCAACACATTGTTTTCGTTGGTTGCCACCACCAGGCGCCGAATCGGCAAACCCATTTGCCGCGCAATGTGGCCTGCCAGCACGTTGCCAAAGTTGCCTGAAGGCACTGCAAAAGAGACAGGGTCGCCCACCTTGCCTGCCACCCGCAAATACGCACTGAAGTAGTACACCACCTGGGCAGAAATGCGGCCCCAGTTGATGGAATTTACCGTACCAATGCGCTGGCGCTGTTTAAAGGGCAAATCTTCACTGACGGCTTTTACGATGTCCTGGCAGTCGTCAAAAAGCCCTTCCACGGCAATGTTGAAAATATTAGGGTCTTGCAGGCTGTACATTTGCGCCCGCTGGAAGGCACTCATTTCCCGGCTGGCACAGCATAAACACCCGCACGCCTTTTTTGCCCCGCATGGCGTATTCAGCAGCAGAGCCCGTATCGCCGGAGGTGGCCCCCAGAATATTCAGCTCTTGTTTGTTACGGGCCAACTGGTATTCAAACAGGTTACCCAGCAATTGCATGGCCATGTCTTTGAAGGCCAGCGTAGGGCCGTTGGACAATTCAAGCACCTGCATGCCATCAAACAGCTCGCGCAGCGGTGCAATGGCCGCCGACCCATACACCTCTGCGGTGTAGGTTCTGCGGGCAATGGCCTGTAAATCGGCCTGTGGAATATCGGTAGCAAACAGCCGGAGAATTTCAAAGGCCAAATCGGGATAAGGCAGGCCTTGCCACTGGCCAAGCTGCGCATGGCTGATTTGCGGATAAGTTTCCGGCACGGCCAGGCCGCCATCGGGCGACAGCCCTTCGAGCAAAATTTCCGAGAATGCTTTGGGTTCCATGCCTCCACGGCTGCTCACATATTTCATCAGGACAAGTCCTCAACCCGAATACGCACTACCCGGTCCAGCACGGTATCCAGGTTTTCTATCAGTTCAATGGCTTTGTTGATGTTGCCTTCTATGCAACGGTGAGTCAGCAACACAATTTGCGCTTCATCGCCTTCGTCTTCGGGTTGGCGCTGAATCATGGCACCTATTGAGATGTGGTGTTCTGCAAAAATACGCGTGACTTCAGCCAGCACGCCGGGTTTGTCTTGCACCAACAGGCGCAGGTAACAAGCAGTCACCACTTTGCCCATGGGCAGGGTTTCGGCTTTTCCCATGCGGTTGCGCTGAAAGGCCATCACCGGCACACGGCTGCTTAGCGGCCCCTGGCTGGCGCGTGCAATATCAATTAAATCAGCCACCACCGCAGAAGCAGTGGGCATGGCACCAGCACCCGCTCCGTAGTACAGCGTGGGGCCTACTGCATTGGCTTTTACCAGTACGGCATTCATTACCCCTTCTACATTGGCGATTAAGCGCCTGGCAGGAATTAACGTGGGATGTACGCGCAATTCAAAGCCTTCTTCGGCTCGCCGGGCAATACCCAACAGCTTCACGCGGTAGCCCAGCTCCTCGGCAAATGCGATGTCTTCGCCAGACAACTGGGCAATGCCTTCAATATAGGCTTTGTCGAACTGCACAGGCACCCCAAAAGCCATGGCCCCCAGCAGAGTAATTTTGTGGGCAGCATCAATGCCTTCAATGTCGAAAGTGGGATCGGATTCGGCATAGCCCAACGCCTGCGCCTGGGCAAGCACCTCTTGAAAAGGCAAACCCTTGTCGCGCATTTCAGACAAAATAAAATTGCAAGTGCCATTAATAATGCCGGCCACGTATTCAATTTCGTTGCCGGCCAAGCCTTCCTTAATGGCCTTGATAACCGGAATACCACCGGCCACTGCGGCTTCAAAAGCCACCATGACGTGGGCTTTTTCTGCGGCGGCAAAAATTTCTTCGCCGTGCACGGCCAGCAAGGCCTTGTTGGCCGTGACCACATGTTTGCCCGCTGCGATGGCTGCCAGCACCGCCTGCTTTGGCAACGGTGTAGCC
>JAAURO010000103.1 GCA_012032215.1 Limnobacter sp. | reverse complement strand
CGCCAGTTGAATCGACAATGCGGGGATCGTCAGGCAGGAAAGGCAAATGCACAGGCTGTGAACCCACTGCCACAATGGCTTTTTGAAACTGAATGGTGGTGGTGCTTCCATCAGGGGCTTTAACCTGCACATGGTTGGGCGATACAAACTGCCCTACTCCGTGCACCACTTTTACCTTGCGGCCACGGGCCATGCCCGCCAAGCCACCAGTCAGCTTGCCTACCACACCTTCTTTGTGTGTGCGCAGTTTGTCCAGATTGATTGCTGTTTGGGCAAACACCACGCCGTGCTCGCCCATGTGCTGGGCTTCTTCCAGCACCTGTGCGGTGTGCAGCAAAGCCTTGGAAGGAATGCAACCCACGTTCAGGCACACACACCCAAGGTGGGGTAACGCTCTATGAGCACGGTATTCATGCCCAAATCGGCACGCGAAAACGCCGCAGAATCAACCGACCGGGCCGCACCCAGCACCAGCATGTCGCAGGTTTCATCAACCTTGCCGCTGTAGTGCGCGCCAGCAGGTGCGGGAGCACTGTGCGCAGGCGCGCCCGATTGCACAGGCGCCGAAGAGGCTTCAGCACCAGGTTTTTGCGGAGCAGCCTGCTTGGGCGAATCGCCCACTTGCGTTTTGGTTTCGCTGCTTTGCGTGGGGCGTATGGCGCAAATATCGGAGCCTTTGGCTACTTTGTCGCCCATGCGTACCAGCATTTCGGTGATGACGCCTGCTTCAGAGGCAGGAATTTCCATACTGGCTTTGTCGGATTCTACGGTAATCAGCGATTGCTCTTTTTCTACCTTGTCGCCAACTTTTACCAGCACCTCTATGATTTCCACTTCAGAAAAATCACCAATATCGGGAACCACTAACTTCATGTTGGACACCTTACAGAAGAACGCGGCGCATGTCGGCAAGAACAGCGGCAAGTTCAGTGGTGAATCGGGCAGCCTGCGCACCATCAATGACACGGTGGTCGTAGCTGAGTGACATAGGCAGCATAAGGCGCGGAGTGAATTCTTTGCCGTTCCAGACGGGTTTGATGTCGCTGCGCGACAAGCCCAGAATAGCCACCTCGGGGGCATTAATGATGGGCGTAAACGCAGTGCCGCCCACGCCACCCAGTGAGGAAATAGTAAAGGTAGCGCCTTGCATATCGGCACCCTTTAGCTTGCCTTCGCGGGCCTGGGCAGCCAGCTCACCCACTTCGGAGGCAATTTGTGCCACACCTTTGGTGTCTACGCCTTTGACCACAGGCACTACCAAACCATTGGGGGTGTCGGCGGCAAAACCCATGTTGTAAAACTTTTTCAGGATGATTTTAGAGCAATCTTCAGACAAGGAGCTGTTGAAATTGGGGTATTTGCGCAGCACGGCCACGCAGGCCTTCATGACAAAGGCCAGCATGGTGGTTTTAACACCTTGCTTGGCCATGGCGGTGTTGGTGTCTTTTCTGAATTGTTCCAGATCAGTGACATCGGCTTCGTCGAACTGGGTAACATGCGGAATCATGACCCAGTTGCGGTGCAGGTTGGGCCCGGAAAGCTTTTTGATGCGTGAGAGTTCGAGCTCTTCGGTTTCACCGAATTTCGAGAAATCCACTTTGGGCCAGGCCAGCACTTCAAGCCCACCACCTCCACCACCCGACTTTTCAGCCACTGGCTTTGTAAGCGCCCCGGCCACAGCGGCTTTCACAAACTGCTGCACATCTTCTTTGGTAATGCGCTGTTTGGGGCCAGTGCCATTTACCAGGTGCAAATCAACGCCCAGTTCACGCGCGAACGCACGAATGGAAGGGCTGGCATGCGGAATGGCAATGCTGGTTTGGCCCGGATTGTGCGCCTGCACCGCTTGCGCAGGGCTGGGTGCTGTGTTAGCCGGTGTGCCAGTTGCAGCGCTGCTTTGTAGCGGGTTGCCAGTAGCCGCTGCGGGGGCTGGCTTGGGTTCGTTGCTTGCTACGGGCTGCGCAGGCATAGGCTCATTGGAAGCTAAGGGAGCTGAGGGTTCTGCGGCGGCTGGTGCCTCGGACGAAATGCCCGCAGACGCTTCCAGAATTAACATGAGCGTGCCTTCTTTTACCTTGTCGCCCATATTAACTTTCATTTCCTTGACCACACCACTTTGCGGGCAAGGAATTTCCATGCTGGCCTTGTCGGATTCAACGGTAATGACAGACTGCTCTGCCTCTACCTTGTCGCCAGCCTTAACCAGCACCTCAATGATTTCCACTTCGGAAAATCACCGATGTCTGGCACTTTGATTTCGATGGTCATGACATCTTTCTCCACTTTCATGCTGTTTCCCCTGTATCAAGCGTAAGCCGGGTTGGCTTTGCCGGGATCGATGCCGTATTTCTTGATGGCATCCGCGACTGTTTTTGCAGGAACCTTGCCTTCGTCGGCCAGGGCTTTAAGGGCAGCCACAACCACAAAATGGCGGTTCACTTCAAAGTGTTCGCGCAGCTTGGAGCGGAAGTCGGAACGACCAAAGCCATCGGTACCCAGCACTTTGTAGGTGCGGCCTTGCGGCACGAAGGGGCGAATTTGATCGGCAAACAGCTTCATGTAGTCGGTGGATGCAACCAGTGGACCTTCGGTTTTTTCAAACTGGGATTCCACGTAGCTTTTTTTGGCTTTCCTGGTGGGGTTGAGCAGGTTTTCGCGCTCGCAATCCATGCCTTCGCGGCGCAGCTCGGTAAAGCTAGTAACCGACCACACATCGGCGGCGACATCCCATTCTTTTCAAGCAGCTCGGCGGCAGCCAGCGATTCGCGCAAAATGGTGCCCGAACCCAGCAACTGCACACGTGACTTAGCCTTGGCTTTAGAGGCACGGCACTTGTACATGCCCTTGAGTATGCCCTCTTCGTCGCCTTTGGAAAGGCCGGGCTGGGCGTAGTTTTCGTTCATGACGGTCAGGTAATAAAACACGTTTTCCTGATCCTGCACCATGCGCTTCAAACCGTGCTGAATAATCACTGCCAGTTCGTGGGCGAAAGTGGGGTCGTAGCACACGCAGTTGGGAATGGTGGAAGCTTGAATGTGGCTGTGGCCATCTTCGTGCTGCAAGCCTTCGCCATTGAGCGTGGTGCGCCCTGCCGTACCGCCCAGCAAGAAGCCGCGTGCCTGCATGTCGCCTGCGGCCCAGGCCAAATCGCCCACCCGCTGAAACCCGAACATGGAGTAATAAATGTAGAACGGCACCATGACGCGGTTGTTCGTGGAATACGAAGTGGCCGCTGCAATCCAGCTACTAAAAGCGCCGGCTTCGTTGATGCCTTCTTCTAGAATTTGACCGGCTTTGTCTTCGCGGTAGTACATTACCTGGTCTTTATCCACGGGTTCGTACAACTGGCCGTGCGGGGAATAAATACCAAGCTGGCGGAACATGCCTTCCATGCCGAAGGTGCGCGCCTCATCGGGCACAATCGGAACAATGCGAGGGCCCAGTTCTTTGTCGCGGGTAAGCGCGGTGAGCACACGCACAAAAGCCTGTGTGGTGGAAATTTCGCGGCCTTCCTTGGTGGGGTCGAGCACGGCCTGGAATGCATCCAGCCCCGGCACCTGCAGTTTTTCATCGGCCTCGCGGCGGCGCTGTGGCAGATAACCGCCCAAAGCCTGGCGCCGCTCGTGCAGGTATTTGATTTCTGGAGAGTCTTCTGAAGGCTTGTAGAAAGGCACTTCTTCGAGTTTGTCGTCGGGAATGGGAATGTTAAAACGATCACGGAATTGGCGAATGGATTCCAGATCCAGCTTTTTGGTTTGGTGGGTGGTATTTTTGCCCTCGCCCACTTTACCCATGCCAAAACCTTTGACCGTTTTGACCAGAATAACGGTGGGCTGGCCCTTGTGCTGTGTGGCTTTGGAGTACGAGGCAAACACCTTGTGGGGGTCGTGGCCACCCCGGTTCAAACGCCAGATGTCGTCGTCGGTCATGCGTGAGACCATTTCCAGCGCTTTGGGGTGCTTGCCAAAAAAGTGTTTGCGCACATAGGCGCCATCGTTGGCTTTGTAATTCTGGTATTCGCCATCAACGGTGTCTTCCATGATTTTTTGGAGAATACCTTCTTTGTCTTTGGCCAGCAGGGAGTCCCAGTAGCCGCCCCAAATGGTTTTAATAACATTCCAGCCTGCGCCACGGAATTCGCCTTCGAGTTCCTGAATAATTTTGCCGTTGCCACGCACTGGGCCATCGAGGCGTTGCAGGTTGCAGTTAATCACAAAAACCAGGTTATCGAGTTTTTCGCGCGCGGCCAAACCAATGGCACCAAGGCTTTCGGGTTCGTCCATTTCGCCATCGCCACAAAACACCCACACTTTACGTTGTGAGGTATCGGCGATGCCGCGGGCATGCAGGTACTTCAGGAAGCGTGCCTGATAAATACCCATTAGCGGACCAAGGCCCATGGACACCGTAGGAAATTGCCAGAAATCGGGCATGAGCTTGGGATGGGGGTAAGAGCTTAAGCCCTTGCCATCGACTTCCTGACGGAAGTGATCGAGTTGCTGTTCGGTAAGCCGCCCTTCCAGAAAGGCACGCGCATAAATGCCAGGCGACACGTGGCCTTGTATATAAAGCAGGTCGCCGCCGTGGTTTTCGGTTTCTGCATGCCAGAAATGGTTAAAGCCCACCCCCAGCATGGTTGCCAGCGAACCAAAAGAAGCAATGTGACCCCCTAAATCACCGCCATCGGCAGGGCTTTTTTTGTTGGCCCGCACTACCATGGCCATGGCATTCCAGCGCATCCAGGAGCGCAGACGTTCTTCGAACTCAAGGTTGCCGGGGCAACGCTCTTCCTGATGGGCCGGAATGGTGTTGCAATACGCGGTGTTGGCAGAAAAAGGAATGTAAGCGCCAGAACGGCGCGCTTTGTCGGTGAGTTTTTCTAGAAGCTGGTGGGCACGTTCGGGGCCTTCTCGCTCTAAAACCGCTTCCAGTGCATCTAGCCATTCTTGTGTTTCTTGGGCGTCGGGATCGTCCGACGGTGGGAAGTCAGGCAGCGCAGACATTGTGGGTTCTCCTCCTTGAATTTTTTTTTGGTAGCTGCGGCCAAGCGTAGGCAAACGCCTACCCCGTGCGCACAGAAGTGGGAGTATCGCACTAAATGCGCCACTTTTCAAACTGTGGCCGAGCGTTTCGCATTGTGGGAAACATTTCAGATTTCAAGGCTCCCCGTATTCCTCCCAAACATACCTGCCTTCCACATAACGCAGCCTGCTTCGGTCGGTAGCTCTATCGCATACTCGCCATTTTTGTAGGATTGTGGCCAAAGGTGATCAATTCAATAACCACCAGATGCGCGCATTTCTGTGCACCCTTGCTGGTTTTTTCCCCCAAGAAAAGCATTGTGGGGTTTACGCCTTCATATTCCGAAACACCTGTGCCAACACTTTGACTTCCAGAAGCTTTTTCAATATTGGTGACTCGACATTCCGACCCCGCCCAAGAAGTGGAAACAACAAGCGCCACACAAAAAACACTGGCGATTACTCGCTTAAACATGTTGCCACCTGTCGCGAACAAACCAGAGAATGCAAAATAACAGCCTACGCACTCTCTACCCCAACCCTGTGCGCCACCTGGCCCAAGAGTGTGTTGAGCTCCTCAAAACTTACAGGCTTGGAGAGGTGGCGGTTCATGCCGCTGCTGAGCACTTTGTCTACGGTAGCGGAGTCTACCAGACCACTTAAGGCACAAATCAGCGCGTTCTGGTTGGTGCCTGCCTGGATTCTGATTTGCCGCACGGCTTCATAGCCATTCATTTCAGGCATGGTAATATCAAGCAGGATAATATCCGGTATTGTATTTTTTCCCAACTGATGAATAAAGTCCTTACCATTATCTGCTTCAAATAAAACAGTATATCCTTCAAAAGCCTGAATAAGCGATGCCAGGCCATTGCGAAGCAAAACATGGTCGTCGATAAGTGCAATGCCAATATTTTTTTTATTCATTGTTTTCAGCTTTTATAGCAATAGTAACTTCGGTGCCTTCGCCCGGCTGGCTTTGAATATCTAAACTCGCATTGATCATTTTGGAACGGCTCTTCAAATTTTTCAGCCCTACCCCCGAAGAATTTTTACCGGATTCAAATCCTTTTCCATTGTCTTTGATCTTTATTACAATTGTGTCCTTCTCTTTGCTGGCTGCAAGATAAATTGTATTCGCTGCTGCATGGCGAATAATATTATTAATAGCTTCCTGTATCATTCTGAAAAGAATGATCGGCTTATCGCTGCCAAGCGGTTGTAATTGTTCTTCTATGTGAACGAGGGTTTTATATTTTCCTGTTTTTTGCAAATCATTCAGTAATTTCTGAACGGCGACCGTCCATCCGTTGTTGCGGATATGATCTGCATCCAGCGAATGACTGAGGCTGCGCAAGTCACCGATCGCTTTACCCAT
>JAAURO010000102.1 GCA_012032215.1 Limnobacter sp. | reverse complement strand
AGAAACTGGAGCTCTCGCCAGAAACCATTAAAACCCACCTGCGCGAAATTTTTACCCGGATGAATGTGCGCAATCGTACCCAGGCTGTAAGCCTGTACAGAAAAATACCCAGGCTGGCTGACGACAAAGTACCGCGCATGTAAGCACTGGCAAAGCGGTAAGGGGTTGGGTTGGGAAACCCAACAGGAGACTTTAAAAAAAGAAACCTGAACAGACAAAGGTCGACACTTCAGAAAAAATATGGACTACAACGAGTGGAGTGCGTTTCCCCCTTTTATTCTGGGCATTGCCATAGCGATAGTCCTTTCCAACGCGGAGCGTAGAATCCGCATTGGCAGCATGTTGGCGGCCGCGCATGTGTTGCTCATTCACTCCTTTATCACATTACTGAGCCTGGACTTGCCAGCGGCAGAGGCAGCACCCCCACGAATTGCTTGAATACAGCCAGATCAGCGCTTTCGCCTGTGTGATTGTGGCGCTCTCAGTGGGTAAAAACCTGCACCGCTCCAGCACCTCGGGCCTGCTGGTCAACTACGGGTTGCGGGCAATTTCAGCCGGGCTCGCCTGCCTGGTTCTGCTCTACCAGGATCCCATTCCATTGGCCATGTTTTCTATTGGCCTTCTTTTTGTACTGGGTTTGCTACTGAATGTGCAGCGCAATGCTTTCGGGCCCATTGGCCTGGCATGCACCTGGGCCTCGCTGGCAACTTTCGTGCTGGGTTTTGCCGTGTCAACAGTTGGCCCGACATTGCTTGAAGGCGTCAGTCAAACCCAGGCTGCAGAAACCGCGATTTTGTTAAATCTGGCTGGTCTTCTGGCAAGCCTGCTACCCACTGTGCTGCAAATTTTCTTTTCTGCACGCATACAATCCAAAGCCCTACCCTACGAACCGCAAAAAATGCTGTGCGCTCTGATGGAGATTCAGCGTAGCGTGAAAGCATGCAGCCACGATCTGCGCCAACCCTTGAGCACGATTGGCATCGTAGGCGGCGTGGGCAAAGCCATTTGTCAGGATGAGCAGATACGTCAGCGCTTTGAGCACATTCTGCTCTCGCAGAAATCGTTAAAAGACATGCTGGATTCCTTGTTTGACAACCTGACACGGCTGAGCAAACCGGGGATAGATCATCTTGAGAACCACAAAATGCAGGCAGTCACCGGTTCAGAATTACTGGACCACCTGGAAGAAGACTTTACCTACCTGGCCAAAGCAAAAGGGCTGGATTTGATTTTGAGTGGCTCTACGCCTGAGTTTCATACCCTGCCCGATTTTTTGTACCAAATTCTGAGAAATGGTTTGGACAACGCCATCAAGTACACCAAAAACGGGTCTGTATTTGTACGTACCTACCCGAACGACAGTGAATTTGTTTTTGAGATTCTGGACACCGGCACAGGCATTGAAAACGAATCGGTACCCAACAAAGACAAAGGCTGGGGCTATGGCAGCCAGATAGCCTCTACGCTGGCCGAACGACTGGACGCCAAGCTGGTGGTGCGCAACCGCACAGACGGTACCAACGGCACACTTTTCAGATTGTCTTTGCCCAGCATGCTGGAGAAGGGCCGCTCGGTGGCAGAACTGCCGAGCCTGGGGCCAGCACCCGAACTGGTTCTTTTAGGGCCGATGAACGACACCAAAAGCCTTCTCATGCAGCTTGACTGCGTGAAAAAGAAAAATCTGCGTGTACTGAACAAAACCACCAAATACTGCGCCATCTGGGCTGCCTCGCAGACCTTGGCACCCACCTTCTTTTTATCGGTGGTTTCCACCAGAGAAGAACTGCTGGTACTGGAAAAACTAAGCCGCAGTTACAGCAAAAGCGTGGGCCGTCCGCCCATGATTATCGCTGGATTGCTGCCAGAGGCCTGGGCCTGTCACCGCCAGTTCAACAAGGTACCCGGACTTACCCTGCTGCCTGCACGCCTGGAGGGCGGGAAGCTGACTATTGATTTTCTGGCAGACATTGTTGGTGCCGATAAAGACCAGCACCACCCCCAGGCAGACGCCACGAGATACAGGCGCCACCAAAGCCAGGCAACAAACCCTGAAAAAAACCCGGGGCACTTGATTGGTTAATTAAGTGAATCAGCCAGGAACAGGCTTCCCGCCACACTGGGCAAACTGGCACCCGTGGTGGAAATTTCGATGGCAGGTTTTTGTTGCAACCAGCAGCTTGCCAACCAGGCAAACAAGGCCGCTTCCACGGCCTGGCTGGGCAAGCCAAAGTCTTCAAAAGTACTCCACTTGCAACCCGGAAGCATTTGGGCAAAACGTTCGATGAGCAAACTGTTGTGCACCCCACCCCCGCACACCAGCACCATGCGCTCTGATTCCTGAAGCGATTGCTCCAGAAATTGCGCAGCAAGCCGGTTTATAACCGTGCGAACCGTTAACTCCAGCAAGGTGCGCATAACATCGGCATCCGAAGGCGTAGCGCAATGGCCAGGCAACGCGTTGATGGTGGCTTCAACCCAACGCCCATCGAAGGCCTCTCGCCCTGTGCTGGCAGGCCATGGCTGCTGAAAAAACGGATGTTTCAGCAATGCTTGCAGCAGCGCTTCGTGCACAAGGCCGGTGCGTGCAATGTCGCCATTCCGGTCGCATTCCAGTGAGAAACGCGTTTGGGCCCAGTAATCCATCAGGCAATTGGCTGGGCCACAATCCCCACCCAGCAAAGGCCCTTTAGCAGGCAGCACACTGAGGTTGGAAAAACCACCGAGATTCAGCACCGAAATGGTAGCGTTCGGGGCCAAGCCGCCTTGGGTGTCAAAAACGTTGGCATCGGAAACAGGGGCAGCAGAACGCAAACAAGCATGGTGTTCCAGCCAGGCTCGGTGAAATGAGGGGGCCAAAGGCGCGCCCTGTCCACCCATGGCCACGTCTTTGGCGCGTAAATCGTGCACGACTGCAATGCGCAGTTGAGCGGCAACACGTGCAGCGTCAATAACCTGGAAAGTATACCCCTGGGCCGGATTGTGCCGTATGGTTTGCCCATGCACACCAAACACCGCAATCTCTGCTGGTGTGAGGGCAGTTTGTTCAAGGAGTGCACGTGCGGCCACCACGTGCACATCAGCAAGCGCAGTGCTGGCACACATAAGAACATCGAAGGGGTCTTGATCGGCAGGCCAGGAAGCAGGAATGCGCTGCAAACGCAACAAGGTGTTGCGCAGTTCTTCAGTAAAAGGTTCGTGGTGAGTGCCCACAAAACGCGCAAAAGTGCCGTCGGGCTGGAAAGCCATCAGGCACACGTCTACACCGTCTGTGCTGGTACCAGACATCGCGCCCAAGGCCAGATACGCCTCAGAAGGCTTATTCAGAAGATTGCCTGGCAGCTTGGCGGGCACCTCAGATCCTACTCAGCATAGGCCAAGCGCATGGTCGAAGCCAAATCGAGACGGCGATCGAGTGCGGCCTGTACCCGCTTGAACTCACCCAGAGAGCTACGATCCAAGGGCTCAGCCATGGCAAATTTCAGCGAGAGCGGATCATGCGGAATGTCGTTTACACGCACTTCGTAGTGCAGGTGTGGCCCGGTAGCCCAGCCCGTAGACCCCACATAGCCTACCAGCTCACCCTGATCAACCCGTGTTCCTTTTCTGACCCCGGAATTAATGCGGCTCATGTGTGCATAGCGGGTTTTATAGCCATTAGAGTGCGCAATTTCAACAATATTGCCGTAACCCCGCATGACCCCTGAATACGAAACCACCCCTTTGGCTGTGGCATAAATAGGCGTTCCGGTTGGTGCCGCATAATCTACGCCAGTGTGTGCCTTCCAGCGTTTCTGGATAGGATGAAAACGCCGCATGGTGAAGCCCGAAGAAACCCGGGATACTTTAAGAGGTGCGCGCAGGAATGTTTTGCGCATGCTCATGCCGTTTTCATCGTAGTACTCAGAAGAAGAGTTTCTGCCTGTAAACCAGTAAGCCTTGTAAGGCTTGCCACCATTCACGAACTCAACGGCCAGCACTTTGCCCGTGCCAACCAGCTGCCCCTCTAACAGCATGGATTCATACACCACGCGGAAAGTGTCGCCAGCGCGCAGTTCGCGGTGAAAGTCGATTTGGGAGGAAAAAATTTCTGTCATTTGAATGGCAACCGCTTCGGGCAACTCGGCCTTATCGGCCGCACTAAACAAAGAGCTGTCGATGCGTCCGGCACGAAACTCCACCTGGCGCTCAAATTTTTGCTGCTCAAGCTGTGCAGTGTAATCGCCATTGGGAGAACGGTTAACCAGAAGGGCTTCGCGGTGATTTTCTGCATCTTCCAGCAAATACCGCATCCATTTCAGATTGCCATCAAGCCCCTGCTGAACTTCGAGGGTTCTGCCAGCCACCAGATTTTCAAAAAGCCGTTGACCAAGGGGGTCGCTCACCAGAAAAGGATACAACCCTGTTGTGTCTACGCCTATGCGCTTGAGCACAGTAAGCACGTTGTCGCCACGGCGAATTTCTTCGTAGGCTACCAAGGGTTCTGCGTTGTAAATGCCTTGATCGTCCATTTCCAGATCAAGCGCCTCAACGACCAGGGTTTCTACCCCTGGGTAAGCTTGCTGGGGAAGACTTTTCATGGAACCGGCCACTGCAACCACCGCACCAAGCACAGGCAAGCTGAAACAACCTAAAATAACCCACTTGCGTTGCCGGGGGTTTTGGGGAAGAATCTGGGCCGCAGCAGAAAGACCTACGGCAAAAGCCCGGTGAGAAAATTTTGCCCCGGAAGAAACCAGGCCAGACAGAATTTCCAGCAATTTTTGAAGCATATTAGTTAACTTACCTTGATAATCCGCTTTCGATTTTTAGGCCAACTGGCTAAAAACTAAACGATAATTTGTGAGCAGATGGTCACAGTGTAACAAAGGATTCACAGATGGAGCTACCACTTTTGGGTAACCAACTCGATCAGGGGGGATCCCCCGTATCGCCTTCGGTTCAAGCCGCCCTTCAAACCACCAAGCGGGGCTGCGAAGAACTGCTTGTAGAAACCGAGTGGGTTGAACGCCTGACAACCGCCGAGGCAAGCGGCAAGCCGCTGCGCATCAAGCTGGGGCTCGACCCCACCGCCCCCGACATTCACCTTGGGCACACGGTGGTACTGAACAAACTGCGGCAACTCCAGGATTTGGGACATCAAGTTATTTTCCTGATCGGCGATTTTACTTCCATGATTGGCGATCCATCTGGGCGGAATTCTACACGGCCTGCGCTTACCAGCGAGCAGATAGCAGCAAATGCAGCCACTTACCATGCCCAAGCCGTAAAAGTACTGAACGCGGAAAAACGGAAATCCGCTTCAACAGCGAATGGAGCAAGCAGCTTGGGGCCGAAGGAATCATACGGCTTGCGAGCAGCTACACCGTGGCTAGAATGCTTGAGCGCGATGACTTTACAAAACGTTACGAAAGCGGAATCCCCATTGCAGTACACGAATTTTTGTATCCACTTATGCAAGGTTACGATTCGGTTGCCTTGCACGCCGACCTGGAAATTGGCGGCACCGATCAAAAATTCAACCTGCTGGTAGGCAGGGAACTGCAAAAGCAGCGTGGTCAAAAGCCCCAGTGCATACTCACCATGCCCTTGCTGGTGGGTACGGACGGGGTGGAAAAAATGTCCAAATCGAAAAACAATTACATTGGGGTGACTGAAACCCCCGACAACATGTTTGGCAAAGTCATGTCGATTTCCGATGAACTCATGTGGAACTGGTACACCCTGCTCAGCTTTCAGGCAGTGGCCAACATTGAACAACTGAAAGCGGCTTGCAAAGCGGGTGCCAACCCCCGAGACGCCAAGGTGCTTGGCGGTCAAGAGTTGGGTGGCCCGGTTTCACAGCCCGGCAGACGCACTGCGTGCCCTGGAAAACTTCGAGGCCCGCTTTAGACAAGGCATGTTGCCAGACGACATGCCAGAAATAAACCTGGAACTGCCCCAAGGCCAGGAGGCTGCCGGGTTAAGCTGGCTGCTGAAACAATCGGGCCTGGCGCCCTCTGCCAGCGAAGCCAACCGCAACATTGAGCAAGGCGGTGTAAAAATTGACGGCGAAAAAACCACCGACAAAGCCTGCAAATTGCCAGCTGGCAGCTACGTGGTGCAGGTGGGCAAACGCAAATTTGCGCGAATCCACCTGTGTTAAATAACCGCGCCACCCAAAAGTACGCACCATAAGCACGCCAGCAGAAGCGGTGTTGCACAGCCTGAACCCAACACTTGTGCCGCCCAACACGCAGCGTATTGTTTGGTGCGCCACGGCGAAACCGCCTGGAATGCCCAGAAACGCTTTCAGGGGCACATCGACATCTGCCTGAACCCAACCGGCGTACAACAGGCCAGCTTGTTGGGCGAGTGGCTGCAAAAGCACTGGGGGCCTTCATGGCAAAAATCGCTGGATTTCTGCGTGAGCAGCGACCTTGAACGCGCCAGCCACACCGCGCGCCTGCTGCTTGGCAGCCATGCAAGCCACCTCACCAATGCTACCAGCGCT
>JAAURO010000101.1 GCA_012032215.1 Limnobacter sp. | reverse complement strand
GCAAGCGCAAGCGGTGCATGCGCTGCTGCGGGCTCAACTCGCCGCAGCCACGCCGCGCGCGGCCGAGATGAAGATCCTCTATGGCGGCAGCGTCAAGCCCGACAACGCCGCCACGCTTTTTTCGCAACCCGACATCGACGGCGGACTCGTTGGTGGCGCCTCGCTGAAGGCGATCGATTTCATCGCCATCTGTCGCGCCGCGACGTGACCTCTCTTTGACAGAAGCCCTATGCAGATCTTTTGGAACCTCGTTCTACGCCGTCCAGATCATTTCGGCCATCGCGATGATCGGCTTGGTGCTGGTGCAACACGGCAAGGGTGCCGACATGGGCGCCTCGTTCGGCAGCGGTGCATCGGGCAGCCTGTTCGGTGCCACCGGCAGTGCCAACTTCCTGTCGCGCTCGACCTCGTTCTGCGCCGCGGTGTTCTTTGCTTGCACGCTGGGTCTGGCCTACTTCGGCACCGCTGGCCTGTCGTCCAGGCAGCCGGAAGGCACGAGCGTCTTCGAGCGTGCGGGTGCGGCGAGCGCGCCGGCCGCGGCATCTGCGCCGCCGGTAGCACAGATTCCGACGGGGCCTTCGGTCGCTTCGGCTCCCGCTGTGTCGGCTTCTGCGCCAACGCAACCCGCAGCGTCGGCCCCTCAGAAACCCTAGTCTTTCCGCATAGAATTCATTGCTGTTCGGAGCGCCATCCTCACGCCATCCGACCAGCAGTTCCAACGGAAGCCGACGTGGTGAAATTGGTAGACACGCTATCTTGAGGGGGTAGTGGCGAAAGCTGTGCGAGTTCGAGTCTCGCCGTCGGCACCAAATTGATGAGCCGGTCACACAGGTACACGACCGGTTTTTTTATAGTCAAATTTATTGGTATCAGGGTTTACACGGGAGTACACGTGAATCTGGAATCTTATTTCCCCGTTTTGATGTTTATTCTGGTGGGTGTTGGTGTGGGTGCCGGTGCCATGTTGGTCGGCGGCCTGTTGGCCCCGCACAAACCAGACGCACAGAAACTTTCCCCCTATGAATGTGGCTTCGAGGCTTTTGAAGATGCGCGCATGCAATTCGATGTGCGCTACTACCTTGTGGCCATTCTTTTTATTCTTTTCGATCTGGAAATCGCGTTCTTGTTTCCGTGGGCGGTGGCCTATCGGGAAATAGGGCCTGCTGGTTTCTGGGCCATGATGATTTTTCTGGGTGTTCTCGTTGTCGGCTTCGTTTACGAATGGACGCGGGGCGCGCTGGATTGGGAATAAAAGTGCAGTCAAAGTGCAGTTACTCACAAGCGCTTACTGGAAAGGTGTATTGGTATGGGAATTGAAGGTGTACTGAACGAAGGTTTTATCACCACTTCGGCAGACAAACTGATTAACTGGGGGCGCACGGGTTCTCTGTGGCCCATGACCTTCGGGCTTGCCTGTTGCGCCGTTGAAATGATGCATGCAGGGGCCAGTCGTTACGATCTGGATCGCTTCGGAATTATTTTCAGGCCAAGTCCGCGTCAGTCCGACCTCATGATAGTGGCAGGCACCCTGTGCAACAAAATGGCTCCGGCGCTTCGCAAGGTGTATGACCAAATGGCCGAGCCACGCTGGGTGCTGTCTATGGGTTCTTGCGCCAACGGCGGCGGTTATTACCATTATTCGTATTCTGTGGTGCGCGGTTGTGATCGCATTGTGCCGGTAGATATTTATGTGCCTGGCTGTCCGCCAACGGCCGAGGCGCTGATGTACGGTTTGTTGCAACTGCAAAACAAAATTAAAAACACTTCGACCATCGCACGATAGAAGGTTTTATGTCTGAGAGTCTTACTTTGTTACAGGCACGCATTGCTCAAGTACTCGGGCCCATGCTTGTTTCGTCTGCCATTCAAACCAACGAGCTCAATGTGGTGGTTGGTGCTGCCGATTATTTGCAAAGTTGCGCCTTGCTGCGCGACTCTGAAGGTTTGCAATTCGAGCAGCTCATTGATTTGTGTGGCCTGGATATGAGCGAGTACCGCAATGAAATCGTTGAGACTCAACGCTTCTGGGTGGTGTGTCACTTGTTGTCTGTGTCGCTGAATCAGCGTGTGCGCCTGAAAGTGTGTTGTACCGATGACGATTTTCCTTCGGTGGCCTCGGTGATGAATGTGTGGAGTTCTGCCAATTGGTACGAACGAGAGGCATTCGATTTGTACGGCATCGTGTTTGAAGACCATCCCGATTTGCGC
Organism: Limnobacter sp.; assembly: GCA_012032215.1. Classification (GTDB taxonomy): domain Bacteria; phylum Pseudomonadota; class Gammaproteobacteria; order Burkholderiales; family Burkholderiaceae_B; genus Limnobacter. Next base: position 4,290 of record JAAURO010000101.1, on the reverse strand, counting down.
CGTATTCTCACTGATTATGGTTTTGTGGGGCACCCTTTCCGCAAGGACTTTCCGCTTTCCGGGCATGTTGAAATGCGCTATGACCCCGAATTGGGGCGTGTGGTGTACCAGCCCGTCTCCATCGAGCCCCGCGATGTGATTCCCCGTGTTATCCGTGAGCCACAATATGCCGTAGGGGCAGTTATTCCCGGCGATGGAGTGCCTGCCAATGCGGTTGCCATTGTCGCTGCTGGAGGTACCAAGTAATGGCTGAAATCAAGAATTACACCCTGAACTTTGGGCCTCAGCATCCGGCTGCACACGGTGTGTTGCGTTTGGTGCTGGAGCTGGATGGTGAGGTTGTGCAGCGCGCCGACCCGCACATCGGCCTTTTGCACCGGGGCACTGAAAAGCTGGCGGAACACAAAACCTTTATTCAATCGGTGCCTTATATGGATCGGCTGGATTACGTGTCATGATGGCCAATGAACACGCGTACTGCATGGCGATTGAAAAACTGCTGGGCATTGAAGTGCCAATTCGTGCGCAGTATATCCGTGTCATGTTCGATGAAATTACGCGCATACTCAACCACTTGCTGTGGTTGGGTGCGCATGGTCTTGACGTGGGCGCTATGGCGGTGTTTCTGTACGCCTTTCGCGAACGCGAAGACCTGATGGATTGCTACGAGGCTGTGTCCGGTGCACGCATGCACGCGGCCTATTATCGGCCCGGTGGCGTGTATCGCGATTTGCCCGATACCATGCCGCAGTACAAGCCTTCACGTGTGCGTTCTGCCAAAAAAGTCAGTGCCTTGAACAAAAACCGGCAAGGTTCCTTGCTGGATTTTCTTGAGGATTTCACCGAACGTTTCCCGAAGTACGTGGATGAATACGAAACCCTGCTGACCGACAACCGTATCTGGAAGCAACGCTTGGTGGGCATTGGGGTGGTAAGCCCCGAGCGTGCGTTGTCGATGGGCCTGACCGGTCCTATGTTGCGTGGCTCTGGCATTGAATGGGATTTGCGCAAGAAGCAGCCCTACGAGGTATACGATCAACTGGATTTCGACATTCCTGTGGGTGTGAACGGCGACAGCTACGACCGTTACCTGGTGCGTATGGAAGAGTTTCGCCAGTCTAATCACATTGTCAAACAGTGCATTGCCTGGTTGCGCAACAACCCTGGCCCTGTCATGAGCGACAACTACAAGGTGGCGCCGCCCAAACGTGTGGACATGAAGTCCAATATGGAAGAGCTGATTCACCATTTCAAGCTGTTTTCTGAGGGCATGCATGTGCCCGAAGGCGAGTCTTACGCGGCTGTCGAGCACCCCAAGGGCGAGTTTGGCATTTATTTGGTGGCCGATGGTGCCAACAAGCCGTACCGCCTGAAAATTCGTGCGCCGGGTTTTGCGCATTTACAGGCTTTGGACGAAATGGCCAGGGGCCACATGCTGGCCGATGTGGTCACCATTATTGGTACACAAGACATTGTGTTTGGCGAGATTGACCGCTAAATGCTCAGTCTTGGCCATGCGAATTTATTGGAGTGCGACACGATGAAGTTTAGCGAGCAGGCGTACCGCCTTATCGACAAAGAATTGACCAAATACCCGGCAGACCAAAAAATCTCCGCTGTAATGTCTGCCTTGCGCATTGTGCAGGTGGAGTTGGGGTGGCTTTCCAACGAGGCCATTGAAGAAGTGGCGCACTATCTGGAAATTCAGCCGATAGCGGCTTATGAAGTGGCTACTTTTTACAACATGTATGATTTGCAGCCCACTGGCAAAGCAAAAATTACTGTGTGCACCAACTTACCTTGTGCTTTGTCTGGCGGAACCGATGCGGCAGAGTATCTGAAGAAAAAGCTGGGGATTGGTTTTAATGAAACCACGGGCGACAAACTGTTTACGCTGAAAGAGGGCGAGTGCATGGGTGCTTGCGGCGATGCGCCGGTCATGCTGGTAAACAACCACCGCATGTGCAGCTTCATGAGCCACGAAAAAATCGATGCCCTTTTGGAGGAGTTCAAGTCATGACCTGCTTGCACGACAGACACATTAATCCCGTTATTCTGGCTGGGCTTGATGGCACGAACTGGGATCTGAAAGGCTACGAGGCACGGGGTGGCTACAAAGCCCTGCGCAAAATTATTGAAGAAGGTATTTCTCAGGAAGATGTGATTGCGGAAGTCAAAAAATCGGCTTTGCGTGGGCGTGGAGGTGCTGGTTTTCCGACCGGCTTGAAATGGAGTTCATGCCCCGGCAATTCCCGGGGAAAAAGTACTTGGCGTGCAATTCAGACGAAGGCGAGCCCGGTACATTTAAAGATCGCGACATTCTTCGCTATAACCCGCATTCCGTTATTGAGGGTATGGCCATTGCTGCGTATGCCATGGGTATTACCGTGGGTTACAACTACATTCACGGCGAAATCTGGGAGGTGTATGAACGTTTTGAGGAAGCACTGGAACAGGCACGCGCAGCCGATTACCTGGGTAACAATATTCTGGGTTCGGAATTTTCTTTTGAATTGCATGCTCACCATGGTTTTGGTGCGTACATTTGCGGTGAAGAAACCGCTTTGATTGAATCGATTGAAGGGAAAAAGGGGCAGCCTCGCTTTAAGCCGCCTTTTCCTGCCTCGTATGGCATTTACGGAAAGCCTACTACCATTAACAACACCGAAACATTTGCGGCAGTGCCTTTTATTTTGGCCAATGGTGGCAATTGGTTTCTGGAAATGGGCAAGCCGAACAACGGCGGCACGAAAATATTTTCGATTTCGGGCGATGTGGTTAAGCCAGGTAACTACGAAATTCCTATGGGTACACCGTTTGCTACTTTGCTGGAGCTGGCCGGTGGCATAAAAGGCGGACGGGCCTGCAAGGCGGTTATTCCCGGCGGGTCATCCATGCCGGTTCTGCCTGGCGAGGTAATGCTGGCAACCGATATGGACTACGATTCCATTGCCAAAGCAGGTTCAATGCTGGGTTCGGGCGCTGTCATTGTGATGGACGAAACGCGCTGCATGGTGAAGTCGCTTCTGCGTTTGTCTTATTTTTATTACGAAGAAAGTTGCGGGCAGTGCACTCCTTGTCGCGAAGGCACAGGCTGGTTGTACCGCATTCTGCATCGCATTGAAAATGGCCAGGGTCGGCCTGAAGACATTGATATGCTCAACTCGATTGCGGACAACATTCAGGGGCGCACCATTTGTGCGCTGGGCGATGCAGCGGCTATGCCTGTGCGCGCTTTCCTGAAGCATTTCCGCGAAGAATTTGAACACCACATTGCACACAAGGAATGCCTTGTTTCTGCCTACGTTTAACGGGAAGAGTGGCACATGGTTGAAGTCGAAATTGACGGTATAAAAGTAGAAGTGCAGGAAGGTAGCATGCTGATGGAGGCTGCTACCAAGGCCGGTAAATACGTGCCGCACTTTTGTTACCACAAAAAACTGTCTATTGCGGCAAACTGCCGCATGTGTCTGGTTGAGGTGGAAAAAGCGCCCAAGCCCCTGCCTGCCTGCGCAACACCGGTTACCCAAGGCATGATTGTGCACACCAGCTCTGAAAAAGCGGTGGCTGCACAAAAGGGGGTTATGGAATTTTTGCTGATCAATCACCCACTGGATTGCCCCATTTGCGACCAAGGCGGCGAATGCCAGTTGCAGGATTTGGCCGTGGGTTACGGAGGCGTTGCTTCGCGTTATACCGAAGAAAAGCGCGTGGTGTTCCACAAGAAGATTGGTCCTTTGGTGTCTGCCGAGGAAATGAGCCGTTGCATTCACTGCACACGTTGCGTGCGTTTTGGCCAAGAGGTGGCGGGTGTCATGGAACTGGGCATGGCCAACCGGGGTGAGCACGCGGAAATTCTGAGTTTTGTGGGCAAGTCCGTGGATTCCGAGCTGTCTGGCAATATGATAGATTTGTGCCCCGTGGGTGCGCTGACCTCCAAGCCTTTTCGCTACAGTGCCAGAACCTGGGAGCTTGCACGCCGTAAAACCGTGTCGGGCCACGACAGCCTGGGCTCTAATCTGGTGATACAGGTCAAAGGCGACAAAGCCATGCGCGTGGTGCCTTTTGAAAATGAGGCGATCAACGAATGCTGGATTTCCGATCGCGACCGTTTTAGTTACGAAGGGCTAAACTCTACCCAGCGTCTAACGCAACCCATGATTAAAAAGTCCGGTCAGTGGGTGGCTACTGATTGGGAAACTGCCTTAACGGTGGTGGTAGAGGGCCTGAAAAAAGCCCGCCGGGAATCGAGCGATTTAAACGATTTGGTGTGCCTGATTTCTCCCAACA
>JAAURO010000100.1 GCA_012032215.1 Limnobacter sp. | reverse complement strand
AACGCCTAGCCAGGCGGCATGCCCCACAGCAGCCAGGGCAAGAAAGCAGAACCGGGAGCCTATGCCATTATTTTAGTTTTTCAGCTACATTACTCCCCCGGCTGCGCACCCGAAAAATTGTCAAACTTGGTGTATTGGCCCAAAAACGTAACGCGTACAGCACCAATCGGGCCATTGCGTTGCTTGCCAATAATAATTTCTGCGGTGCCTTTGTCGGGCGAATCGGGGTTGTACACCTCGTCGCGGTAAATAAACAAAATCACGTCGGCATCTTGTTCAATCGCACCCGATTCGCGCAGGTCACTCATAACGGGGCGCTTGTTGGGGCGTTGTTCCAAAGAGCGGTTTAACTGCGAGAGCGCAATCACCGGGCAATTCAACTCTTTGGCCAGGCCTTTCAAAGAGCGGGAAATTTCAGAAATTTCCGTGGCGCGGTTTTCCCCTGTGGAAGATGCGCCCATCAGTTGCAAATAGTCGATAACGACCAAACCAAGCTGCCCACACTGACGCGCCAGCCTGCGACAACGCGCCCGCACTTCCATGACAGACAAAGCCGGGGTTTCATCAATAAATAACTGAGCAGACTGCATTTTGCCAATGGCGTAAGTAACGCGCGGCCAATCTTCATCGGTTAAGCGTCCTGTGCGCAAGCGATGCTGGTCTAATCGGCCCACAGATCCCAAAAGCCGCATGGCCAATTGCTGCGCCCCCATTTCCATGGAAAACACAGCAACCGCATGCCCTTCTTCTACGGCAACATGCTCTGCAATATTCAGCGACAAGGCCGTTTTGCCCATGGATGGCCGCCCGGCCACAATAATCAAATCGCCTGCCTGCAAGCCCGATGTTTTGCTGTCTAAGTCCACAAAGCCGGTGGCAATGCCGGTAATGTCGCTGTCGCTGTCGCGGTGGTACAGTTCATCGATGCGGTCTACCACTTTGCCCAGCACAGGCTGCAATGCCTGAAAGCCGCCTGCTCCGCGCGCGCCGTCTTCTGCAATTTTAAAAATTTTGCTTTCGGCTTCGTCGAGTATGGTTTTGGTGTCTTTGCCCTGGGGATTAAGCGCTGTGCCGGTAATTTCGTCAGACACCGTAATCAGGCGCCGAAGCACAGCCTTGTCGCGCACAATTTCTGCATAGCGCCGAATATTGGCCGCAGAAGGCGTGTTCACTGCCAAGGTATTCAGGTAAGACAAACCGCCGATTTCTTCCGCTTTGCCGCTTACTTTCAAGGCTTCAAAAACGGTAATTACGTCTGCGGGCCGGGCTGTTTCAATTAGCTTGGCAATGTGCTCGAACACCAAACGGTGGTCGTAGCGGTAAAAATCGTCAACCCGAATAACGTCTCCAATGCGGTCCCAGGCCTGATTGTCGAGCAGCAGGCCACCCACTACCGATTGCTCGGCCTCCAGCGAATGCGGGGGGGTTCGCAGCGATGAATATTCCATGTCTTGGGAGTTTTTGAAGTCGAATTGGGCCATACATGCTTATGAAGGTTAACAATAAAAAAAGGCCACCTGTGTGGTGGCTTTTGGAACAGGCTGAGCTACACAAGTCTATTATGCAACTTATGCGGCTTCGCCTGCGACAACAACTTCAACTTCAACGGTTACATCTGCATGCAACGACACGGTAACACTGTGTTCGCCAGCAATTTTGATAGCGCCGTTTGGCATCAGGATGTTGGCTTTGGTAATTTCAGTAAAGCCTTTGGCTACCAACGCATCGGCAATGGTGTGGTTGGTAACCGAGCCAAACAAGCGACCATCTACGGCTGCTTTTTCGCTCAGTTCCACTTTCACCAGTTGCAGCTTGGCTGCGTTGGCCTGTGCTTTTTCAAACTTGTCTGAAGCCAATTTTTCAAGCTCTGCACGGCGCTCTGCAAATTCAGCAATGGCTTCTTTGGTGGCACGCCTGGCTTTTCCGTATGGAATCAGGTAATTGCGGGCATAACCGTCCTTAACGCGAATAACATCGCCCAGTTTGCCCAATTTCTTCATTTTGTCGAGAAGAATAACTTGCATGGTAATTTCCCCAACAATCAGTGGTTATCGGTGAAAGGCAACAGAGCCAGAAAACGCGCACGTTTTACTGCACTGTCGAGTTGACGCTGGTAATGCGCCTTGGTACCGGTAATGCGAGCAGGCATGATTTTACCGTTTTCACTAATGAAATCTTTCAGTGTATCGATATCTTTGTAATCAATTTGCTCTACCTTGCCCACCGTGAAGCGGCAAAATTTCTTGCGCTTGAACAGCGGGTTTTGCTGGGGCCTGCGCCCTTTGCGATCATTTTTACGACCAAAAGCCATAATTTTCTCCAATCTGTGTTCTGCGATATTGTTTCAACAGGTTTTACGCTTGAGTGCTTTGGGCTGGTTTAGCCAAGCACACCACAAACATGAAACCGAATGCTGTTTGACCTCTGGGATTTTCTGTTTAAAAAACCCTCCAGCAGCAGACTTGCGCCTAACGAACACTGCTCTAAACGTGTTGCCATGGGGCCGATTGCAAGGCACTTGAGTGTGCAATGCACCGCCCTTTCCTGGCTGGCTTCCAACTGGGTGCTTTGGTGCTCAAGCTGAAATTCCAGAACGGGCAAGCCGCTTGGCGTGTAGCGCAAAATGCTTTTTTCAGTGAGAACACCTTCAAGCTGCAGTTGGTTGTTCATGCCCAACACACCAGGCAAACACGTTGCTTCGGGGTTTTAAACAACAAAACCAGTGCGTTCAGTGGGATTACTCCCCTTCGGATTCGTCGTCGGAATCGTCTGATTGCGAAGCATGGGCAGACGCTGCCTTGCGCTCTTGGTCACGTTGCACTTCTTTCATCATGGGTGAAGGCGCAACTTCTGCCTTTTTGGTTTTGGTGGTGAGGTGGCGCAATACAGCATCGTTGAATTTGAAGGCTGTTTCAAGCTCTTCGAGCACAGTTTGGCTGCATTCAATATTTAGCAGCACGTAGTGTGCTGGCCAGTTTTTCGATAGGGTAGGCCAGCTGGCGGCGGACCCCAGTCTTCGTGGCGGTGTACTTTACCGCCGGTGGATTCGATGATTCCACGGTACTTCTCAACCATGGCAGGCACTTGCTCGCTTTGGTCGGGATGCACAATGAAAACTATTTCATAGTGACGCATACTTAAACACTCCTGTGGGTTTTCCAAAAACTGGAAAAGCTGCCAAACCCCCATGGCCTGGCAGCAGGAAACGGGGCGATTATACTTGAAAACCAGGCAGCAGGCAAGGCAAAACAGCGTAAAGAATTTACTGGTGTTGATCTCGGGCCAAATCGCGCAACTGGCGGCGCAACACTTTGCCCACCGGGGTTTTGGGCAGGGAATCCACGAATTCTATGTGGCGGGGCACCTTGTAGCCCGTGAGGTGTTGGCGGCAGTGCTCGATAAGTGCCTCTTCGGTAAGCAAGGTTTGATTGGGAACCGGACCAGAAAGACTGGTTTTTTTGGAAGCCGCCCGCTTTGGACACTACAAACAGCTTGACTGCTTCGCCGGTTTTGGCGCTGGGCACACCCACAGCTGCTGCTTCAAACACTTCTGGGTGCATGGTGGCAACTGCCTCGATTTCTTTGGGGTACACATTGAAGCCAGACACCAGAATCATGTCTTTTTTACGGTCTGTGATGTAGAGGTAGCCTTTTTCGTTCATGTAGGCGATGTCGCCGGTTTTCAGCCAGCCGTCTTCGGTAAGCACTTCGGCGGTTTCGCGTGGCTTATTCCAGTAGCCACGCATAACCTGCGGGCCTTTGACGCACAGTTCGCCTGTTTCGCCTGCAAGCAGTGCGTTGAAATTGTCGTCTCGAATGGACACCAGCGTGGAAGGCAGTGGCAGGCCAATCGAGCCGTTGTATTCTTCGTGTAGCGGATTAACCGTTACTGCGGGCGACGCCTCGGTAAGACCATAGGCTTCAGTAAGCCGGTTGCCCGTGGTTTTTTCCAGCGTTCGGCCACTGCGGGTTCCACGGCTGCACCACCGCCTAAGGTCAGTTTTAACCCCGAAAACTCCAGCGCTTCAAACCCAGGCGTATTCAGCAGGCCGTTAAACAGCGTGTTTACGCCTGTTATAACGCTCACAGGTGTTTTCTTAAGCAGCCTGGTCAGTTTTTTAAGGTCGCGTGGGTCGGTTACCAGCACACTTTTGCCGCCCAGCTTCATAAACAGAAGCGTGTTTACTGTGAGGCAAAAAATATGGTACATGGGCAGTGCTGTCAGCACGGTTTCCTTGCCCTCTTCCAGGTAGGAAACTATCCAGGCACAGGCTTGCTGCAGATTGGCAATCAGGTTGCCGTGCGTGAGCATGGTGCCTTTTGCCACGCCTGTAGTGCCACCGGTGTACTGCAAGAAAGCAAGGTCTTCGTGGGTAAGCTTGATGGCTTTAAGTTCGTGCTGCTTGCCCAAGGCAAGCGCTTTGTTCAGTGCGATGCGGTGCGGCAACTGGAAAGCCGGAACCAGTTTTTTGACGTAGCGCACCATAAAATTCATGAGATGGCGCTTGAAAAAGCCGTGCATGTCGCCCAAGGTGGTGACCACCATGTGCTCAACCGCCGTGTTTGGCAGAGCCTTCTGGAGGGTGTGGGCAAAATTTTCAACAATAACAATAACCTTGGCACCGCTGTCTTTCAGCTGGGCCTCCAGCTCGGTAGCGGTGTACAAAGGATTAATATTCACCACCACGAACCCGGCTCGAATGGCCCCCAGCATGGTTACGGGGTATTGCAGGGTGTTGGGCATCATGAGGGCAATGCGGTCGCCTTTGCGCATGCCTGGCAACGATTGCAGATAAGCGGCAAAATCGCGTGTTAGCCTGTCAAAGCGTTTGTAGCCCAGTTCTGTGCCAAAGTTGCTGAACGCCACTTTATCTGCAAAACGTTGGCAGCTTTTTTCAAGCACATCCCGAATCGGAGGTCGTATTCCTCAAGATGGATATGCTCGTCCACACCAGCAGGATAGCTGGACAGCCAGGGTTTTTCGCTCACAGGAATCTCCTTGATTGTTGGCTGGTTGCTGAAGAAATTTCCGCCATTGATTGACCGGATAAGCATTCAAGCGCCGATTGTACCTTGAGATGGATGCACAGAGGCGCTTTACAGATCGGTGTCATTTATTTGACAGCAACAGTCCTGCATGCTCGCGCATGGGGTGAAACTGAATGGTTTCCCACTTTTTTTGCATGATTTCCAGATCAAACCGAGATGTGGCCAAAAACGCAACAGTGTTGGCAGCATCAGTAACCATTCTATTGAGATTGGCCTCCGTAAAATGGCGCAAATCGGCAGCACTGCTGCCAGTGACCCAACGGGCGCAGGTGTAGCGGCTGGTCGTTAAGCGCACGTCTACGCCATATTCGCCTTTCAGGCGGGCGGTCACCACTTCAAACTGCAGTTGCCCGATAGCCCCTAACATCATTTCAGAGCCCATCATGGGCTTGAACACCTGTATGGCACCCTCTTCACCCAGTTCGGTAAGTCCTTTCTGCAACTGCTTGCTGCGCATGGGATCTTTCAGTTCTACGGCAGCAAAAAGTTCGGGGGCAAAAAAGGCAGGCCTGTGAATTGCAGCTTTTCTCCTTCGCTTAAGGAGTCGCCCAATTGCAAGCCGCCGTGGGTGGTCAGGCCGATGATGTCGCCTGCGTAGGCTTCGTCCACGCGGTCGCGGCGCTGGGAAAGAAAGGTAACCACGCTGGTGGGCCGGAAATCCTTGCCAGTGCGCAACACCTTGAATTTCATACCGTTTTCAAAACGGCCAGAAAGCACACGCACAAAGGCAATGCGGTCGCGGTGTGAAGGGTCCATATTGGCCTGTATTTTAAACACCACGCCTGTGAACCTGTTTTCTTCGGGTGCTACTACCCTTTCCAGTGCCTGGCGTGGCCCTGGGGCGGGTGCAATGTCTACCAAAGCATCCAGAATTTCCTTAACGCCAAAGTTGTTTACTGCCGAGACCAAAAACATGGGGTTTGCTGGCCTGCCAGAAAGGCTTCACGGTCGAATTCGGGTGAGGCGGCCTGAACCAGCTCCATTTCCTGTTCGGCTGTGGCAAACTCTGCGCCAAAACGGGCATGCAATGCGGGCCGATTTTCACCAGACAGCAATTCGCTGTCGTCAGAACGGCGGTCTGCACCGGCTTTAAATACCCGCATGGCATTGTCTCGCACATTGTAGATGCCATGAAACTGCTTGCCCATTCCCACCGGCCAGGTAAAGGGCACGCAGGGCATACCCAGGGTTTTCTCAATTTCATCCATGATTTCCAAGGGATCGCGCACCTCGCGATCCATTTTGTTGATGAATGTAAGAATGGGGGTGTTGCGTGCCTTGCACACTTCGATAAGCCGCAGGGTTTGGGGCTCTACGCCGTTGGCGGCATCGATGACCATGAGTGCGGCATCCACGGCGGTGAGTACGCGGTAGGTGTCTTCCGAGAAATCCTGGTGCCCAGGGGTGTCGAGCAAATTAATAACCTGGTCGCGGTATTCCATTTGCATTACCGAACTGGCTACCGAAAT
>JAAURO010000099.1 GCA_012032215.1 Limnobacter sp. | reverse complement strand
GATGCCGATGCACCAAAACTTTGAGGCACTGAACGATCGAAAGACGGAGCACCCGCCCCACCTGCACCCGCGAATGCAGGCTGGCCTGCTGTGCGTGCCGAAGCAGATTGCCTGAACATGGAAAACAGCTTGCGCAGCAGCAAAAAACCCAGCAACAGCATAAGCCCTGTGCCCAACATAGAGGCCAAGCCCTCGCCAAAGCCCATGTAGCCAAAAAGCGCCGCCAAACCCAAGCCTGCGGCTAACCCACCCAAGGGGCCCATAAACGATCTGCGCGCAGGACTTGTGCCTGCACCCGCCGCAACTTGGTTGGTGGCACTGCCATTGGCGGCCCTGGAAGGCGCAGCAGGCGCAGGTTTGGCTGGGGCCACAGGCGTAGAACGCTTGAACAGCGCGCCCGAACTGCGACCAAAGCTGCTACCACCACCAAAGCGGCGGGCATCGGCCTCGGGCACATACAACAAGCCAGACAAAACCAGCATCAACACACTTACTACAGACCACTTGTATCTTTTCAAAACAGACGCTCCAACCAGATTTGTTACTCGAATTTTGTGCCTGTGTGCAAGGCAACCACACCGGCAGTGAAGTTGGTGTACTGCACCTTTTCCAGCCCTGCATCTTGCATCATGCGCAGCAAGGTTTGTTGATCAGGGTGCATACGAATGCTTTCCGCCAGGTAGTTGTAGCTGTCGGCATCGTTGGCCACCAATCTCCCTAACATCGGCAAAATTTTAAAGGAATACACATCGTAAGCCGGAGCCAACAGCGAATTTACCCTGGAAAACTCCAGAACCATCACCTTGCCGCCGGGCTTGATGACACGGCGCATTTCTGCCAATGCATGATCTTTGTGGGTCATGTTGCGCAGCCCGAAAGCCACGGTAACCACATCGAAGTAATCGGTGGGGAAAGGCAGTGCTTCTGCGTTGCACAACGCAAGCTCAGGCAGCAAGCCTTGATCCGTCAGGCGATTGCGGCCCGCGCGCAGCATGCTTTCGTTGATGTCGGTTAGCCATACCTCGCCGCCAGTGCCCACCTTTTTAAGAAACGCCTTGGACAAATCGCCCGTGCCGCCCGCAATATCCAGCACGCGCATACCCGGCCGCACAGCCGCCCTGGCCACTGTGGCTGCTTTCCAGACCCGGTGCAAGCCACCCGACATGAGGTCATTCATGATGTCGTATTTGCCCGCCACGGAATCAAAGACCTCGGCCACTTTTCGGGCCTTTTCGTGTTCGTGTACCTGGCTATAGCCAAAATGGGTTTTTTGATCGGTCATGACGCGGAAGAAGCAAGGTTGTGGTTAGCCATACAGCGAGGGTTAACAAGATGTCACAAAAGAGAGTGAATGTACAGATTCATGCAACGCCCATCCATTTCAGCACACCAAAACTTGCCAACCCCAATGCAAAAGCAACAACAGGCGGCAAAAGCATCAGCCAGAAGTACACCGAAGCAACCACAAACCACTTTTTTGGGTTGTCTGCGCGAATGGTTTCAATTTTTCAACGGCGTGCCATCCAGCATCAGGCCTGACTCGGTAACCCAGATTGCTAACATCCGGGGTTCGCATCCCGGCTGGCACCCGCCTGCTTGAGGCGTTGCAGGTAATCCTGCCACAACCCCTCCTGGTTGGTGCCCAGCCAATACAGATAATCCCAGGAATACAGCCCGGATTCATGCCCATCGGTAAACACGGGTTTCACCGCATACAGGCCGACCGGCTCCAGCCGCACCATGCCCACCTCGCGCTTGCCCACCTGCAGGGTTTCCTGGCCTGCGCCATGGCCACGCACTCGGCCGAGGGCGAATAGACGCGCAGCAGCTCAAACGGCAAAATGAAAATATGGCCATTGTTGAACTGCACTTCCAGGTGCCGGGATTTTTGATGCACCACTAGGCTGGTGGGAACGGGTTGCTGGGTGCCAGACATAAACAAACTCGGGTGCTTACAGAACAAGACCGTCAGTGTAGCGCACGTTGCAAGTGCCGTTTCCCCAAAAGTTGTCATAGTGTTGTTCCATTAAAATGGCATAAAGTGCAAGAAAAGTTGAATTTGCGCCTTTCACATTCGGAGTTCCCATGCCCAGCACCGTTCTGGTTGTTGAAGACGAGCCGGCCATTGCCGAGCTGATCGCCGTAAACCTTGGCTTTGCGGGCCACAAAGTGCTGCGTGCCGCCGACACCGAACAGGCCAGAACCCTGATTACCGCCGAACTGCCCGACGTGATTTTGCTGGACTGGATGTTGCCCGGCAAAAGTGGCCCTCAGTTTGCCCAAGAACTGCGTGCCGATGCCCGCACCCGGCTGGTGCCCATTATTATGCTAACCGCGCGCACCGCTGAGCAAGACAAAGTAGACGGCCTGGAAGCAGGCGCAGACGACTACCTCACCAAGCCGTTTTCTCCCAAAGAGCTGCAAGCCCGCATTAAAGCAGTGCTTAGGCGCCGGGCACCCCAACTGACCAACGATGCCGTGGAAATATGCGGCCTGAAGCTCGACCCCACCACCCACCGTGTAGAAGGCCACCGCAATACGCTGGAAATGGGTCCTACCGAGTTTCGGCTGCTGCATTTTTTCATGACACACCCCGAGCGCGTGCACACTCGCACCCAGCTGCTGGATCAGGTATGGGGCGACCATGTTTTTGTGGAAGAACGCACCGTAGACGTGCACATTCGCCGCCTCCGGCTGGCGTTAACCTCCTCCGGCCACGACCGTCTCATAGAGACCGTGCGCGGTGCGGGCTACCGTTTCAGCGCCACACTGGCCGAAAGTGCGTAACAGGGCCATACCCCAAGAAATTCCTGCAGTAACATAGCGCTCATGCTTACCCTGCTCTTCCAGCTTAGTATCCATGCCGCGCTGCTTTTGCTGGCCGCGGTAGTTGGCAGCGCCGTAGGCGATGGCCCAGGCTCGTGGCTGGGCCTGCTTTTTATGGCATTGCTGCTTAAAGGCCTGGATTTGGTGAACCGCCACAAGTTTCATCTTTGGCTGGACGACTTCACCCTGGAAAACGTGCCTTTGCTAGCAGGCGTGTGGGACGACATGGCCGCCAAGCTGTTCCGGGTGCTTAAGTTGCAGCAAAAACAACAACAAGCCCTCAGCAACGCGCTGATTTCGTTCAGAACAGCAGCGCAAGCCCTGCCCGATGGCGTGGTTACTCTGGATGCCGCAGGGCACATTATCTGGTGCAACTCCACCGCCCAGAAACACCTGGGTCTGCGCCTGACCAGCGACATCGGCTTTCCGCTTATCAACATCGTGCGAGACCCACAGTTTGTGCACTATTTATCCGGCAACGCGTGGGAACAAACTCTGGTGATTCACTCGCCTCGCAGCAATGGAAAAATTCTTTCGGTACAGGCAGTGGGTTACGGCGACCAGCAGGTGCTGGTACTCAGCCGCGACATCACCAAGATCGAGCGCCTGGAAGCCATGCGCCGCGACTTTATTGCCAATGTGTCACACGAGCTTAAAACGCCGCTCACTGTGCTCTCGGGCTTTCTGGAAACCTTCAGAGACATGCCCTTAAGCCCCGAGCAGCGCACCCAATACCTGGAAATGATGGCCAACCAGGCCGTTCGGATGCAAAATCTGGTGGAAGACCTGCTCACCCTGTCAGCCCTTGAATCGGGCACGCAAGCAGAAAGCGAAACCGTTAACCTAAGCGAGTTGGCCCTGCATTTGGCCAACGAAGCACAGCAAATTTCGGGCGGGCAACACCGCATAGTGGCTGAACAGATTGAACACAACCTGCTGGCGCAAGGTTCAGAACAAGAAATACGCAGCGCGTTTTCCAACCTTGTCACCAACGCTGTGCGCTACACTCCACAAGGGGGCACCATTCGTTTAACGCTGCAACAGGGCGAAGACGATCTGGGCCAGCCAATATCCAGTTTTACGGTAACCGACAGTGGCATTGGCATTCAGCCAGAACACATTCCAAGGCTTACCGAGCGCTTCTACCGGGTAGACCGCAGCCGTTCGCGCGAGTCTGGTGGAACGGGCCTGGGCCTTGCGATTGTTAAGCACATTACCTCGCGCCATCATGGTGAGCTGAAAATACGCAGTACACCCGGCACTGGTAGCACTTTTGAAATACAACTGCCATTGGCAGGCGTAGATCACCCTATATAGGTAACCATCTACACCACTCTTTGACCAAAAATATTTTTAGGTTAACAATAACGGCTATATATTCCAAATAATCAACCAAAGTACTAGGTTTATGAGTAACGCTGTTGTTAAACCGCCCCCTGATTCACCTTGTTGCCCACATGAGCCATGGCAGCCAGAAACGTGTGTGAAAGGATTCACTCCAACTGCCGATATTCATACAGCAACGCGCAATTTGAAGGCAGCTGCATGCAGTCTGGCCGAAGAACTCCTGAGCGCATCGGCAAGAGAGGGCTTACCAACTGCGGCTTCCCCGCTTGCAAGCAGCCATTCCAGCAGATTTTCCGCCGCCTCACTGCCAATTTACCAAGTGGAGTTTCCGATAAGCCCGAACACGGATCCGGAAAATGTGGCAACAAAAGCAGTGAGTTACATTTTCTCAGGGCGCGACACCATTGCAACCCCCCGCTCTACGCCCGCTCAAACGCCCCGTGCTTCGGACAAATCAATCGCCACCGCACCTACAACCGCCTATGCACGATCGGCTTTGCAGTACCTGGATAATCACCAGGGATTCATAGACCTGGTGCCACGGGGCAGGTCAAGCAAGTTACTTCGTCAACTCCAACACCTGGCCAACCCCGATGGCAACACACACCTGCAAAAACGCCTGCAGCAATTGGGCCTTCAGAACGTGCAAATAACGCGCGAGGAAAGCACCGAATCAGGAATCAGCAACTACACACTGACCTGCACAAAAATTGCAAGCGGCGAAACTTACAGCGTGCCCGTTACCGTAATTGAGGGTGTTGAAGACAGTGGGAAATCCCGTGAAAACAGAACGGAAGAAGCGGTGCAAACCCGCACGGACACGCAGCTTGCCACCATGAAAGCCGGCATGAATGCGCACCTGCTGCGCATACACCCCGATTACCGCAAAGCAGGGCAAATGCCGGTGATCACACAGTGTTACAAATGGACCAACTGGGCTGCCATTCATGTGCTTCAGGAAGAACTCACCTCCCGGGTTTTGTGCAGAAAAATTACCGCAAAAGCAGATCTGCTGATACATTTTAAAGACGTATGTGGCACCTTAAAAACACACACTGAGGAAGCACTTTTCTCGAAGCCAGAACACCTTGAAGAAAAACGCATTTTTAAGTACCTGGAGAAGCAGTTACCCTCCTCTCGGCAAACAGGACCCCATATATTTCCAGATTCGATTCGCATCGACAAGCGTTCTAGGGGTAACACACACCAATCGGCGCAGCCCCCTGCAAAAAAAACAACGACCAAAGCAGAGAAAACCAGGCAACGCATAGCAATGCAGTTCCGCCCAGCCCACCACAGCACACCAGTGCCTCGGCACAAAACATGCCTGCACAGAAAAACCTTGCTTCCACGCTTACCCTTGCAGGGAAAAAACCGCAAGGCCTGCCGCACCTTACAGATCATTCATGGACCCAGCCCAGCATACCCAACCATTGTGCCAAAGAGGCCATTAATGCTTTCTTTCAAACAGAAGCCGTTAATGCCAGGGCAGTTGTCAAAAGCACGATGCGCAGCTTTGTTGATACAAGGCGTGAAAGCAACGAAAAGACGATTAGCCAGCTTCTGGAAAGAATGGCAATTGAAGATCCGCATGCCCGCGGACTTTATCATCCCAAAATAGTTTCTGCCCTGCTAGAAGGGCAAGACTGTTTAATCGACAGAGCAGAATTCCTGGGGCCCAATTACGACATTTACCAAAACGATTACCAGCGTTACTGCCAGGATTTTTACAAAGCGGATTACGACTCCCAAACGACGTACGATAAAAGTGCTTCATTCAACAGCACAGAGCCCGCCGTTCAATGGGAAAACCTTATGCCCTATGCACGAAAAACAGATAGTGCCCAGCACACAAGAAATCCAGAAACAGACAGCATGACAATTACCCCGGATATGTGGCTGACGATTCAGGGAGGAACAGGCCCGAGTGACATTGCGAAAACAATAAACACTCTATTAGAATCCCGGAAGTTGCACCCGGCAAGCGCCACAGAATGGGCTGAATTCCCGCAACGCGTTACAGAATTCCACCTTTGGAATCAAAGTCTTATATTCATCAAAAAGAAAGGCGAACCCCCAGAAGAAACAAATCGTAGAAAGAAAGAAATACAACTCAAAGAGAATGCACTAAAAAAACAGCGCGAACTTCGCGAAATAGCAGTGGTGCATGGACTGATACTGGTCAACTTTGTGGACCCTGCTAATATTGGAGGTGAGGTGCCATGAAGTGTCCTGATGGGGATCACTCTATCGATCACTATCACCGTGGCGTTGTCGGCGTGTTCGCGCTTGGAGGTTAGCAAGATGGCTCCCGATTCGAAAGAGCCGGGGCTGCGATACAGCCTCCTCAC
>JAAURO010000098.1 GCA_012032215.1 Limnobacter sp. | reverse complement strand
AGCGTTTCAAGCTTTGGGTGGTGGGCGGCACGTTGCCGCTTCAGAGTGCCCAGACCAATCGGGTCTACAACACCACATTGGTTTTTAACCCCTTGGGTGACAACACGGCTCGCTACGACAAAATTCATCTGTTTCGCTTTCAGCGTGGCAAAGAGGCCTACGATGAAGGCAAAGTGCTGCTGGCAGGCACCCGGCCTGTTAAAACTTCTGTGAACGGTTTGCAGGTGGGTCTGTCTACCTGTTATGATTTACGCTTTCCCGAGCTTTATCGCGCCATGCTGCCACTGGACCTCATCGTGGTGCCAGCCGCCTTTACCTATACCACCGGTAAGGTTCACTGGGAATTGCTGCTCAAGGCCCGTGCTGTCGAAAATCAGTGCTACGTACTGGGTTGTGGGCAGGGGGGCACCCACCGCAGTGGCAGGCGCACCTGGGGGCAATCCATGATCATCGACCCTTGGGGCGAAGTGCTGGCCCAAAAAGAAACCGAGGGCCCTGGCATCGTACTGGCCCAACTCAGCTCACACAGAATGACAGAAATTCGTGAACAACTGCCCGCCTTAAGCCACCGTGTGCTGCCAGGAGTTCCTCCTGCTTCGCTGGCTTGAACGTGCAAAGTCAACAGGTGCTTGCATGAAACCAATAGAATCCACACTGTCCAGTTTGGCGCTGGCCCAAGATACACTTTGGACTCCTTATGGCATTCACGAGGGCGACATTCAAAAAGCCTTCGCAGAGTTGTTTGCCCACAAGCTGGATTTTGCCGACCTGTATTTTCAGCACGGCTGCATAGAAGGCTGGTCGCTTGATGAGGGCATTGTGAAGTCCGGTTCCTACAGCATTGAACAAGGCGTGGGCGTGCGTGCAGTCAGTGGCGATAAAACCGCGTTTGCCTATTCCGATGAAATTGGCAGCAAGCCTGTTTTGCTGGCAGCCAAATCGGTGCGTGAAATTGCGGCTGCCGGGCAGTCGCTTAGCCGCAAGCTGAAAACCAGAAAAGGGTTTCAGGAAGGAGTGGGTTTGCAGCTTTACAGCCCCCTGAATCCGTTGCCTTCGCTGACTTCGACTGAAAAAGTGGATTTGCTTAAGCGTCTGGAAGGATTTGCACGCAAACGCGACAAACGCGTTACACAGGTGCAGGCCAGCTTGGTAGGCGCTTATGACGTGGTGCTGGTGGCGCGCAGCGATGGTGTAATGGCGGCTGATGTGCGTCCTTTGGTGCGTGTGAGTGTGTCTGTGGTGGTAGAAAGCAAAGGAAAACTGGAGAGCGGCTTTGGTGGCGGCGGAGGTCGTTACGACTTTGGCTATTTTACCGATGAACTGCTGAAGTACTACGCCCACACCGCGGTCGACAACGCCATTACCAATTTGTCGGCAAAACCTGCCTCAGCAGGCGAGCAAACCGTGGTGCTTGGCCCAGGCTGGCCGGGCGTGCTTTTGCACGAGGCAATCGGCCATGGTCTGGAAGGCGATTTTAATCGCAAGGGGTCGAGCGCGTTTTCCGGGCGCATTGGCGAACGCGTTGCTGCCAAAGGCGTAACGGTAGTGGACGATGGGACTTTGCAAAACCGTCGGGGATCGTTGAATATCGATGACGAGGGCAATCCCACCGAATGCACCGTCCTGATTGAAGACGGCATTTTGAAAGGCTATATGCAAGACATCACCAACGCACGGCTTATGAAAATGAAACCCACGGGCAATGGTCGGCGCGAAAGCTTTGCGCATCTGCCTATGCCACGCATGACCAACACCTACATGCTGTCGGGCGACAAAAACCCTGAAGAAATTATTGCCAGCGTTAAAAACGGTATTTATGCGGTCAACTTTGGGGGCGGGCAAGTGGATATTACCAGCGGCAAGTTTGTGTTTTCGGCTTCGCTGGCGTACAAAATTGAAAATGGAAAAATCACCCACCCGATAAAAGGCGGCACCCTGATTGGCAATGGCCCCGATGCACTGACCAAGGTTAGCATGATAGGCAACGACATGGCTTTGGACGATGGAATCGGCGTGTGCGGCAAAGAAGGACAAAGTGTGCCCGTGGGCGTGGCCAACCCACCATGCGCATTGATGGGTTGGTGATGGGTGGCACGCAGTAACCCTCAGTAGCCTTTAGCTGCTAAATCTGGGTGATGAGCGCGTGTGCCGGCTGCTGGTGCGTACGGGGTTGTTGTCTGCCACTGTTTTTTGGCGCTTTCTCTGACTGTTTGTGGACGGCTCTGTGTGACTCTTTGATTCGAGCTCAGAAATAAGGTTAAAGGTAAACGCTTTGCCGTACAGTGTGTTCACTAGAGGCTGATTGTCTTGCTTGCATCTCCACGCCGAGTCCATGGCGCCGACCTCTAATGAACTGGCAAGCACAGCGGCCAAGCTCCAGCCCTTGGTGTATTTCGGGTTTGATTCAAGTGGTTTTTTCAATATATCCAACATTTTTCTCTTGTGTTCCTGCGTGGGTTCCTGTTTCTTGCGTGCGCAGTATTTGAGTATGCCTAACAAATGCGTGGTTGTTTTTTCTGAAAACCCCTGGGATATTGGGCCGTTTAGCGGACTTGCGTGAGTTTCGTGGGTGCGGGTTGCCTCGTGGTCAATGCCTTGAACCATCCAGTCAAGTAGCGGACCGATTCCGTTTTTCTCAACAGCAGCTGCTGTTTCTTGTAACAATGCATCGGGTAATGGTACGTTTTCAAAAAAGAGACAAGCTTCGTTGGGTCCTTGGGTTTTTCTGATTCTGTGGTTGGTACAACAGGGTTTTGAGTCTCCGTGGACAAGGGGTTTTGGAATGGGTTTTCTTGCGGCGGCTCTGATGAAGTGAGCCATTGCAAGAATCTCCCAAGCTCTGGGTCATTTGGGGCGGCTTCCAGGAAGCTTTCTATTGGCGAGGGTAAAGCAGGAAAGATCTCTTTATCGGAACAAGCAGGGCTAGACGGTTCAGTTTGTGGTGAGCTGTGCTCGTGCAGGGGCAGTCCTTGAACGCATCGCGCAACAGATTCTGATATCGCTTTTAAAAACAAAGCATTAGAAATTTCTCCCCGTTGGGCTTCTGTCGGGTCCTTGATTCGCGGTAAATTTTGAGCTTGCCATGGGTAAACATCCGGCGAAAGCCTGTTCGAACTGTCGCGAGCCGCTATACCCGCCACGGTTTGTCTGAAATGGCTCGTTGTCTGTTCGGTGTTTTCGAAAGAACCGGCGATGTGTGGTATTGGTGCCGGGGCGGCAACTGGGTTTGCAGGTGGTGGGGATGTTTCCATGATATTTGCTTGAAAAGTGTGGGTGGGTAGCGCTTGGTGCATTTTGACAGAATGGTTTTTGTTGCACGTTTTGCGTAAAATGGTTAGATTACTGCCCACGGCTTTGGCACGTGCTAGGTTTTTTGAATTTACCTTGTTTTTTTGAATCAGGAGAAGCACACAATGAACACCGAATCGACCACGAACACGGCGATCGATGACCTGCGAATCAAGGAAATCAAAGAACTCAGTACCCCCGCCAGTTTGATAGCTCAAGTGCCTGTAACTGCCGGGGTGGCGCATACCGTAGCAGGTTGCCGCAATGCCCTGCACAAAATCCTGCACGGTGCAGACGACCGCCTGATTGTAGTAATTGGCCCGTGCAGTATTCACGATTCACAGGCCGCCCTGCAGTACGCCACCCGTTTGGTTAAATTGCGCGCCCAGTTCGCCGAGGATCTGGAAATCGTGATGCGGGTGTATTTTGAAAAGCCTCGCACCACGGTGGGTTGGAAAGGCTTGATTAACGACCCTGATCTGGACGGCAGTTTCCAGATCAACAAAGGTTTACGGCTGGCACGTGAAGTGCTATGCAATATCAACAGTCTGGGCCTGCCTGCGGGCACCGAATTTCTCGACATGATTACGCCTCAGTTTATCGCCGATCTCGTCAGTTGGGGGGCCATTGGGGCGCGAACCACTGAAAGCCAGATTCACCGGGAATTGGCTTCGGGCTTGTCTTGCCCGGTTGGCTTTAAAAATGGCACCGATGGCAATGTAAAAATTGCCGTAGATGCCATTAAGGCTGCTCAGCACCCACACCATTTTTTATCGGTTACCAAGGAAGGGCGTTCTGCCATTGTAAGCACTGCAGGCAACGAGGATTGCCACGTCATTTTGCGTGGCGGCAAGGCACCCAATTTCGATGCTGAATCGGTAGAGGCGGCTTGCACCGAGGTGGGTAAAGGCGGATTGGCTGCTCGCATCATGATCGATGCCAGCCACGGCAACAGCTCTAAAGTGCCAAAAAATCAGATAGCCGTGTGCGCAAGTGTAGCCGAGCAATTGGCCGAAGGCGAGCAGCGTATTATGGGTGTTATGGTGGAAAGCCACTTGGTAGAAGGGCGGCAAGACCTCGAACCTGGCAAGCTTCAGGCAAGGGCACTCACGTTTGGTCAAAGCATTACCGATGCCTGCATCGGTTGGGACGACAGCGAGGCGGTGCTGGAAATACTGGCTGAAGGGGTGCGCAAGCGCCGCCTGAAGCACGGGGGAGAGTAAAACCCCATCCCTGTCTTGTGGTGAATGCGTGTACGATGTAGGCTTGGTCTTCTTGCCTCCTGATTCACATGTCTCTTGTTGTTCTGTTTGTGTCTGCTTTTCTAGCGGCTACGGTGTTGCCCTTCTATTCCGAGATTGTTTTTCTGGCGCTGCAGTCCCAAGGCGACCACCCTTTGTACGTGCTTGTTGTGGTTGCCAGTCTGGGTAACACGCTGGGAGCCGTGGTTAACTGGGTGCTGGGTCGTTTCTTGCTGGGTTTTCAGCACAAAAATGGTTTTACTTCAAACCCGAGCGCCTGGCGCGCTGGCAGAATGCATTTAACCGCTATGGCAAGTGGACCCTGCTTTTGGCGTGGGTGCCAGTAGGCGGCGATGCCCTTACTTTTATTGCCGGAGTCATGAAAACCCCCTTGTGGGTTTTCATGATCCTGGTGGCAATCGGCAAGTTTACCCGCTATTTGGCCCTAGGCGGGGCAGGTTTGCTGCTTCAGTAAGGATGGGCTGCTCTACTGGTAATAAAGCGGTGATGCGGGTTAATTCGGGGTAGTCTTGTTTAAACTGAGCGTCCAGTTTAAAAACCCTTCCGTTTGCCTTGAGAAATGTAGACATTTGCCAGCCTATGTGTGGTTCCGCACTCGTAAAATGCTTGGTGGCAATGTGGGGTTGCAAAGTTCAATGCGTTTGAATGGTGAGTTTGTATGGGTTAACCCAGGTAACTCTGCCCTGAGGGCTTTACCAGCCAATGCTTTGGGCAAATTTTCTTCATTAAGTCTGAATACAGCCGTAAAGAAGTCAACAGAACTTTAACGGTTGCAACAAAATGCTTACTATCCAGACCGATTCGCACGACCTTCTGCCCTTGCCCAAAGCCGACATTGAAGTGGGTACGGTGCTGAAATTCCCCATTTACGATGGGGAGGGGGTGCTGCTGCTGGCACAAGGCAAAACGGTGGAGTCTGAACGCCAGCTGGAAGAGCTTGCCGCCAAGGGCATGTACCAAAACCCCCGTTGGGCGCGCTTGTTAACCGAAAGTCGCCGTTTGGCGGGTAGTGTGGTGCCAGACAGTTACAAAACTTCCTCTGTCTCCAAAAAGCAGGCTATTGACGATCCAACCGAGTCTGGAAACTGCCTGAAGATGAGCCAGCCAGGCCAGGATGAAGACGCCAGTATCGTGAAACTGGTGGGCACCATTGGCAAACAGGCCTTTATTGTGTCGCACCCCATGAAAGATGGTTCCTATGTATTTGCCAAAGAAGGCCAAGTGTGGAATTTTCGCTCTTTTTATGGCACCTCGGTGTACCGTTTTTCGGCGCAGGTGGAAAAAGTCTACCTTTCCCCTTTCCCCATGATTATTCTTACCTGGCCTTTGAATACGAAAGTAGAGCAGCGCGTGGTCCGGGCAGCACGCCGGGCCAATTGTGATTTACCGGCAACTTTGAAATCGTGCGTAGAGTCCAAGCGCGATACATCGGCTATTTCTGGCGTGGTGACGAATTTGTCCACGGGGGGCGCAGAGTTCACCTCGTTTAGCAAGGCCAAAATCAGTCTGGGCGATGAAATGATCCTTGCCTTTCAGATTTGTTTGGGCGAGCGCCGCTACCTGATGGAGCCAAGGGTAAGGGTGATGTCAGAAAATCGCGAAGAGGGTGCGGATCGGGTGAAGGTGGGAGTGGCTTTTGTTAACCTGAACGATTGTGCTTTTGCTACCATTCATGGGTATGTAACGGACAAGCTTATTCGCAAGGTTGAGTCTCCGCTTTATGCGCGGGACTAAGGTGCATGTGAGTTTTCACGCTGCGGCGCTTGTGCTTCGTTTTCACGCCACGGCGCGTTGGCATCTGCCGCCCGGCTAAGGCTTTGCCCGAAACCCCGTCTGAAGCCTCACTTGCTCGGCGGCCGTTAACTCGCCCTCAGCGCCAGGCGCTTCGGTGCTCAAACATGCCCGGCCTTCACCCTTCGCAAGATGAACCCCCCAGACGGCGGGCACCTCCTGAATCGCCGGGAGGCACACACCAACGCGCC
>JAAURO010000097.1 GCA_012032215.1 Limnobacter sp. | reverse complement strand
CCAGTCGGAGGTGGCATGCCGACTGGCTTTGCGCGCTTTCACACTGCCCGCTATCTGAATGGCCCCGGCAAACAGCAAAAGCTTTTCGGTGAGTGTGGTTTTGCCGGCATCCGGGTGCGAGATAATGGCAAAAGTTCTGCGTTTTCTGATTTCGTGGATAAAGTTGTTACTGCTCATTCAATCTCGGCCCTTGTTTGGTGAAACTCCACTTGCCAGGCCTCAAAACGATTGTCTTCAATGGCTTTGCGCATATCGGCCATCAGGGCGGAGTAGTAGTGCAAATTGTGTACGGTGTTCAATTGTGCCCCCAGCATTTCGGCTGAGCGGTCCAGGTGGTGCAAGTAAGCGCGGCTGAAATTCTGGCAGCAATAGCAGGTGCAATCGGTATCCAGAGGGCTTTCGTCGTTTCTGAAACGTGCATTGCGAATGCGTAGATCGCCCTTGGCAGTAAACAACCAGCCATTGCGTGCATTGCGTGTGGGCATGACGCAATCGAACATGTCTATGCCTTGGCCCACGGCGTACACCAGGTCTTCGGGTGTGCCCACACCCATTAAATAGCGTGGTTTGTGTGCGGGCAGTTGGGGCGCAGTGTGCGCCAGTGTGCGCTGCATGTCTTCCTTGGGTTCGCCCACGGAAAGCCCACCAATGGCATAGCCATCGAAACCGATATTCACCAGGCCTTGCAAGGAAATATCGCGCAGATTTTCGTACATGCCACCTTGCACAATGCCAAACAGGCCGTTGCGGTTATTCAGATCATCGAATGCCTGGCGCGACCGCTGCGCCCAGCGCAGGCTCATTTCCATGGAGGCGCGTGCTTGCTCTTCGGTGGCGGGGTAAGGGGTGCATTCGTCAAAAAATCATGACAATGTCGGAATTGAGCACGGTTTGAATGCGCATGCTTTCTTCGGGTGTTAAAAACAACTTGTCGCCATTAACAGGTGACCGAAAGTGCACGCCCTCTTCCACAATTTTGCGCATGGCGCCCAGGCTAAATACCTGAAACCCGCCTGAATCGGTAAGAATGGGGCCATTCCAGCCCATGAAGCGGTGTAACCCCTCAAATTTCTGCAATACCTCAAGACCTGGGCGCATCCACAAATGAAACGTGTTACCGAGAATGATTTGCGCGTGCGTGTCGTGTAAATCGCGCGGAGTCATGGCTTTTACGGTGCCATAGGTGCCTACCGGCATAAACACAGGCGTTTGAATCGTGCCGTGGCTGGTAAACAGCTCGCCTCTACGGGCATTGCCCGATTGCGCAATCTGCTTAAAGCGCAAGGCACTGAGGCCGGTATGTGAAGAAGACATGAAAACGTTACAAAAAGATACAATGTGAAAAACGGCTTAACCCTGCATTATAAAAGACTTTCTGCCGTTGCAAATGTGTTGTGTATTGACACACTGCACAAATTCACGCGGCAACAGCCGTGAGAGGCTTTGCAACTGCTCACATTTTGGCACAATGGGTGCCTGTAACCAGTGGAATTAGCATGCAGGGCAAGCAATCAGGGCGTACACTCACCAGCAGCGACTTCAAAGACGCCATGGCACAATTTGCTACGGGTATTACCGTGGTTACCACTTTGGACTCTGCGGGCCACTACATTGGCATGACTGCCAATTCTTTTAATGCAGTGTCTTTGCACCCACCTCTGGTGTTGTGGTCTTTGGCCAAAAAGCCAGTAGCCATGCCGCTTTTGTTCAAGCCACGCATTATGGCGTCAGTGTGCTGGCAGCCGATCAAACCGAGCTGGTTCAGCGTTTTTCCAGCTACAAAGGCGATCGCTTTGCCGGGGTTGCCACTGAAACTGGCATTACGGGCTGCCCTTTAATTGCAGGTGCGGTGGCTCAATTTGAATGCAAGGTGCGCAGTCGGCACGATGAAGGTGACCACCTGATTATGGTAGGTGAGGTGGTGCACTGCACCCACACGCAGGCAAATGCCTTGGTTTACCACAAACGCACTGTACATTCTCTGTAGCCCGGCACTACCCCGCAATTGACCGATTGCGCATCCTCCCTGCAAAAAACCCCGTGCTATAAAACAAGGTTGTTGAGAACCACAGTGGTGACCCTAAAAACCAGGAACGAGGTATTACGATGAAAGAAAAAAATGTGTTGGTACTGCAAGGAGGTGGTGCATTGGGCGCTTACCAGGCCGGGGTATACGCCGGCCTGCACGAAACCGGTTACGAACCAGACTGGATAGCAGGCATTTCGATTGGCTCTATTAACGCCGCACTGATTGCAGGCAATCCGCCCGAGCAACGCGTGCCCCGACTGCGGCAATTCTGGGAACTGGTTTCTTCTACCCTGCAAGCACCACACCTGCTGCCCGGACGTGCAGGACGTGTTTTTTATAATGCCATGAATGCCGCCGCTGTTGCCAGTTTTGGCGTGCCCGGTTTTTTTAGACCACGCAATCCGTTTGCCAGCATGGGCCAGTGGTTGTTTGGCACTCAGGCGCCCTTGGGCATTTACAACACCGCACCCCTGCGCGACACGCTGCTGGAGATGGTGGATTTTGAACGCTTGAACCACAAAAGCACCCGCTTTAGTGTGGGCGCTGTGAATGTACGCACGGGCAACTTTGCGTATTTTGATTCGTCCAAAATAACGATTCGGCCAGAACACATTATGGCCAGTGGTGCCTTGCCAGAAGGCTTTCCACCTATTGAAATTGACGGCGAACTGTATTGGGACGGCGGCCTGGTTTCCAACACCCCCTTGCAGTATGTCATTGATGCACACAACCCAGAAGAACTGTGCATTTTTCAGGTGGATTTGTTTGGTGCGCGCGGCGACACACCCACCGATTTGTTTGAAGTCACTCAACGCATGAACGATATCCGGTATTCAAGCCGCACGCGCTTGAATACCGATATCTTCAAAAAAAACATGCGTGTACGCCACATTCTGGATAAAATACTACCGAATTTGCCGGAAAGACTTGCTGGAGCCTTCCGAAAAAAAGCTACTGGAAAAATGGAGCCAGCACTCGGCTATCACCATTGCTCACCTGATTTACCGCAAAAAAAACTACGAGCAACACTCCAAAGACTACGAGTTTTCGAGGCTTTCCATGCTGGAACATTGGGAATCTGGCCTGGAAGATGTGCGTTACCTGCTTGCGCAAGAACAGTGGAAAGAGCGCAAGCGGGACGACAAAGGTATTAAAGTCCTTGATTTCAACCGCCTGACCGGGCAGTGCCTGAGCAAGTAAGCTGTTTATCAGAAGAATCGGCTTTACTTTTGCAAACAACAGCCATATAGTTAATGATTGTTATTCCCATTTGCATTAAAAATGTCTATTTCATCGTCTTCTCTTCACTCAGTTGCCTCTTCCCTTCAAATAACCGATACAGAAAGCGCAGACAAGGTGCCCAGCTGGGTAAAAGTTTCCAGCAAACGTCTGTCGGGTTTGCAAAAGGTGATAGGTGGCGTTAACAAAATAGCCCAAGCCCTTATACGCACCCTGAAAAACATTGATGGCATTGATGAAACAGCCGCCTCGTTTGCTTTGTTGCGTGGCATTACAGGGCCGGTACTGGCAGAAGTTGTGTTCTTAGGGGGCTTTCCTTTTGTGGTGCTTGGTTTTCTTGGCATGTTGGGCGAATCTGAAGAGGCCATAGAAGCATTGCGTGAACTGGCGCTCAACAAACAAGCTACGCTTGGGAAAATTGACGAGTTGCTTGCGATGCCAGGTAGCACGCCTATTGAAAAAGACCCAAAAAAGCTGAGGCTGGCCCATGAAATCAAACGGGAGATTATGTCCTCCCTCAAGAAAAAGTCCAAAACCGAGGCTTTGGAGCGATTTCAACAATTTGGGGCACAACTGGCCCTACTTAAAGGAATGGAAAGTCAAACTGCCGAAGTGCTTTTCGAGCGCTGTGCGGCGCCCTTTGGCAATTTTGCAATGGGCAACATGACTTTGGCGATGTTGCCTGGCATGACGTGGGGTGCCGCTGAAATTGCAGCACGTGCGCTGGGGCAAACCACACCGGAAGTGGCCAGTCAGATAGCCTCTGCACCCCTTGCAGCAGGTATTTCTGCTAGCGCAGGGGCTGCCACTTCAATAGGGTTTGCACCTGCCAATGCCGCCATGGTGGGTTATGCCACCCTGCGCGGCCTTGCAGGTGTTAAACGCGGCAAACGCTTGCAACAAGAACAAGAACGCATGCGCGCATTGGCGGAAAAAAGAAAAACGTCTGATCTGACACAATCGGAACCGCTTGGGCACAATGGGAATGGGCCAATGCATGCACCCGGCGGTAAACAAAGCCAGAGTGCACAAGCCTTGTATCAGGAAAACCAGCAGGCCGAGAAAGGCAGCAACCACTTGTCCAGCGTGCTATACGGCGCAGTAACGGCCCCCTCGCAAGCAGGCCTGACAGTAAGCGGTGGTATTGCAATCGCGGGTTTTGCGGGTGCCGCGATTGCAGCAAGCGCTGCCACGGCGGGTACTGTGCTGGCGATTGGTGGTGCAGCTGGTGCTATTGGAGCCGCGGCCATGCGGATACGCAGCGACACCAAGGCCCAAACTCGCCGTGGAGATGCCTCGCAAAAGCCGGTTTCACAACGTGAGCGGCCGGGTTGTTTTGCAGCAATAGTTGAAAGAAGCTACCCAACAAGCGATCGGCTAGGCTTCAAGCCGTTAAACAAAAGCGAAGAGTATTTACTGCAAGCAAGCAACAGTCTGGCGCATGACAAGCTGCTGTCGCTTGCTCTACATGCGATTGAACAGGCAGACGATTATTCCAACCGTGACTTGCTCATGCGCAATTGGCTGATCAGGCGCGAAGGCAAACGAGGCGCACTGTGGGGCAAAGGCAGCACATTGCTGCCCAGCACACGAAAAGCCCTGCGTGATATTTATTGTGCCGAGGGCAACCCCACTTCCTCCCCTGAAGAAAGAACAGTGGCTGAAACAATAAAAACAGCTTTTCAGGAAGTCAGCAAAGGCAAGGCATTGCAAATCCTGCTGCCAAAGGATGTGTATGCTGACCCGGCAAGCGCAATAAAACGCCTGCACGAGATTGGCGAGCTGGAAACGTTTGCAAACCGCTTCACCCTCCGCATTCTGCAGGAGCGAAGTCATAAAACGCAACGCATGCAAACATTTCCGCCAGCTTTTCAGAAAAGCCGTGTGAACTATGACTCGCCAAAGCATCAAATAAAGCCCAGTGTCTTGTCCTATATAAAAAGCAGGTTTAATTTTTTGAAGAGTTCCAGCGAGCCGAATATGTCCAGCCTTAGTTTGTCGTCAGCGTCTTCGGTACCTGCCGCGCGGGACAAGGAGCCTCACACCACATATACAAAAAACGAGTACATGTTGAACCTTGACAAGCTGCGGGATTTGCTGTCGGACACCCCAGAAGACCTCCCCGAACAAACCGATGATATTTCAGCGGTAAGCGCGCAAAACGGGGAATGGCTTAGAGAACAGTTTTACCAGTTGGTAACACCATTGTTGATAAAAGATTTAAAAAACGACAGCAAAGTACGCATACAACAGGCCATTGCCATGATGAATCAAACCGCCCTCTACGCTAAACAAGAGAAGAGTTTCCACGGGCATCTGACAACACACCCGCACACAAAGGAAAAATCCGACTGATGTCCGACAAAGTTTAGCTCCCGGCAGATCTTCCTGATAACTCATTGATTCAGGGCCAAGGCCAGGGGCCTTGCGATAAGGGAAACACCAGGTGTGCTTTACACACGACACACCGCCGCCCCCATTACTCTTTAATTTCAATCATGATTTCATTGCGCCGCATAAAGGGCAACGTCCAGGGGGGTTGTAGAAAGCGTATGTTGGCGTTCCGGTAGTTTGAATTTGATTTTTTTCAATGTACTGCCTGAGTTGCTTTTCGTGTGTAGCAAGGTTGTCGTTTGAATTCGTGCCAGAAAAACCAATAGCAACAAAGCGCCTTGCGGCGATTTCATGCAGCTTAACCCTGTCATTGTTGGGCTTTGGCAGTGTGTTCAAGCTGAACTCAGAGGGCATTACAAAACTGACTTTCCAGGAGTCGCCCGCAGCCTGCTGCTGCACAGGCGCGGTCATGGCAATTTTTTCGTTGGGCTGCTGCTGCACCGGGGCAGTCATTGCAATGCTTTTCTGCACCGTGTTGTTGCCAAAAATGTAATCTGCCAGCAATTTAAACCCGTCTTCAATGGCGGTTTCGCGTGGGCCTTGCACTTCCACTTCTGCAACAATCATGGCTCCGTATTGTCTGATTTCAATGTTGTCGTCAGCCGATATAACTTCGTAGCCCGGTTTTTCTACATTGCTCATAATCGGCCCTACCAAAGCGCCCCCAATTAAAACCACCACACTTACAGCGGCAACGACCATCCCTTTATTGACTTTCATTTTTTTCCCCGTTTGTAAATCATCAGGCGGCGTTTTGCCAGCTTTCCGCCAGAACAGTTTGAAGGCATCGGCGGTAGCCTGCGGAATTAGATTGCCAGCACCTGAGGGTGACCTTACCCTCTTTTAATGGATACGTTAACTCGGGGTATGCGGCCTGACCCTTGTGGGTTTTCTGGCCCCGCTTCTCAGAGCGTGTTCACGATCTTCTCAGTAGCAAAGCGAGAAAGGCGAGATGCACAAATTGCAGGCTGGTGTTGAGCCAGCGTTCGCAGTTTTTCCTACTAGTCGCCGGTTTTTCTCCAGCCAGGCAAAGCTGC
>JAAURO010000096.1 GCA_012032215.1 Limnobacter sp. | reverse complement strand
ACCACTGCGGGTAGCTGTAGGTTGCGTGTGGTGTGGCGTGCAGTTGGGCCAGCAGGGCTGAGCGCTCGCGCAGAAAGTTGCGCAAACAGGCATTCAGCATGGCTTTGCCCCGGACAAATGCCGGGTGGCCAGCGGCCGCCTTAACGGTTTCATTGACCACGGTAAAGGCCGGGTATTTGGGGTTTCCTTCGTCAAAAAGCAAGGCCAGCGCCAGGCTGAGCAGCACGCCCAGTCCTTCAGGCTTGAAGCTGGTGCGTCCGGAAACCAGCTCGGCCAAGGTGCTGCCGCGTCCCCACCAGCGCATGCCGAAGTAGGACAAATCCTGAATGGCTCCACGGGTGGCCGGGTCGGATTCGGTGGCCAGTTCGTGGGCTAGGGCGGAATCGAGAGAGAAGCCTTCGTGAATTACATCGTATAAAACAGCACTGGCCTTCAGCATTCTGAAGGCCAGCCCGGTTGCAGGCAGTGCGAGTGTGTTTTCACGAATAGGTGCCAGTGCGGGCCATGTTTTGCAGCCGGGCAACGCGTTCTTCAGTAGGCGGGTGGGTGGAAAACAGGCTGGACATTTGTTTGCCCGAAAGTGGGTTCATGATCATCATTTGTGCGGTTTCAGGGTGAGCCTCGGTGGTGCGAAAAGGCACGCCTTTGGCATGGTGGTGGATTTTTCCAGGGCAGCGGCCAGCGCGGCGGGGTCGCCGCAGATTTCGGCACCGCCCCGGTCTGCTTCGTATTCGCGGGCGCGCGAAATGGCCATTTGTATCAGGCTGGCGGCCAAAGGCGCCAGAATGGCCACGGCAATGCCTGCAATTGGGTTGGAGGGCTGGCCATCCTGGTTGCGTCCACCAAAAAACAGGGCGAAATTGGCCAAGGCTGAAATGGCACCCGCCATGGTGGCCGAGATGGTGGAAATTAAAATGTCTCGGTGTTGCACGTGGGCTAGTTCGTGCGCCATGACACCACGCAATTCGCGGGCGGAAAGCACGCGCATAATGCCGGTGGTGGCGGCTACGGCGGCATTTTCCGGGTTACGCCCTGTGGCAAAGGCGTTGGGGGAGGGGTCTTCAATAACGTACACGCGCGGCATGGGCAGCCCCGCCTTGCCTGCCAATTCTTGCACCATGGCGTAAAACTCGGGGGCTGAATGGGCATCGGCTTCGCGGGCATTGTACATGCGCAAAACCAGTTTGTCGGAGAACCAGTAGGCGCCAAGGTTCATGATCAGGGCAAAGCCCAGAGCAAGCATCATGCCGCTTTGTCCGCCTATCATGCCGCCAATGGTCATGAACAGCGCCACAATGGCGGCCATCAGCATGAAAGTTTTCATCCAGTTAAACATGGTGGGTTTAATCCTTTACCAAAGACGTTGTAATAGATAGGCGCGGTAAAGCGCTTTTCAAGGCGAACGATTAGACTCCCAAAGCCTGGCCCGGTTCCATACCCAGTGCGCACGCTATAGCCGAAAGCCACACCCCACAGCGCCATGGCTCCAAAGCACCAGGTTTGCGCACAAGGCCGCGCCGACTATGCCATATTACATCTTTCCCGCTATACCACCTTGGAGTGATGTGTAATTTGCACATTTATGCTAAATTTGAGCAAAATGCACTTTTAACCGAGGGCCATAATGGCAGATGCGTTAAAAAAAGATCAACCCGATCGCAAAATGGTTTTAAACCAAGCACTGCGCAAGGCCATTGAGGCGCTGGGGCTGACTCAAGCCCAACTGGCTGAAATAATCGGCAAAGACCGCACGGCAATCAGCCGTGGCCAAATAGACCCTGTTTCTAAAGAAGGCGAACTGGCTTTGTATTTTATCAGATGCTACCGCGCGCTGTTTGCTTTGTTGGGCGGCAATCTGGCCAACATGACACATTGGCTTACCACCGCCAACCAGCACTTTGCCAACCAGGCACCTTTGCAAGCCATGAAAACCATTGCGGGCCTGGTTGGTGTGCTGTCTTACCTGGATGCCATTCGAGGGAAAAACTGACATGCCGGCAATTGCCGCCCCCAAGGCTTCTGATTTGCGGCCTTTGGAAGCAACATTTCATCGCTTGGTGGAATCACAAGAAGAAGTTGCCACCAACTCTTTGGTGGAAAATCTGGATGAACAAGCTGTACTGGAAGACATGCTGGAAGAATCCAAACCCAAATTGCCACCCGAGTGTGCTGGGTTGCACTATTTGTTTGCTACGCCCTTTCGCTACCCACCCTTGCGCTGGGGTTCCAGATTTGGAAGTGCTTTGCTGCCGGGTATTTTTTATGGCTCCGCTTCTGCCAATACCATGCTGTGGGAGGCTGCTTTTTATCGCTTTGTGTTTGTTGAGGCCATGCAGCTACCCTTTCCCCAGCCGGTTAAGTCCAATCACACCGAATTTACCGGCAAGATAAAAGCAGCCCAAGCCTTGGCACTGGAGTTGCCTCCGTTTGGCGGTTTTGTCCGTGTGTTGTGCAGCCCTACCTCCTATGCTGCCACGCAGCAGTTGGGTGAACGCATGCGCGCCCTTGACGTGCAGGCATTTTCGTACCCCTCGGCAAGATGCCCTGAAGGCGGGCTGAACTATGGGCTTTTTACACCCAAGGCTTTCGGCACAAAAGAACCGCGGGAAACCACACCCTGGTTGTGTGCAATTGAAGGCGAGACGCTCTCTTTTTATTGTAAAACCAACAAAAGCCTTCAGCACTTTGAAAAAAGAGCATTTTTAATCCAAGGCAAGTTTGCTCGGCCAGCCGTTTAATATGGCGGGAAAACTACGCGTCCTGCCCCCCCGCCAACACCAAGCCCGGTTTCATACCCAGCGCACATGCCACCTGCTGTGCTGGTGTGCGGCGTGCGCCGGGCCTTTGCAGGGTTTGAACAAGCAGCGGGGTGTCGGCACACTGCACCCACACGCCTTCGGGGGTCACGGCCAGAAGCTGACCGGCTTGTGCTGCCCGTCCTGTTTGTGCAAAGGCAGCGGCTTCTGCGCTGCTTTGCAAGCGGGGAGCAAAGCATTTTAGCAATTCGCCTTGGTGGCCACTGCCATTGCTGCCACTGCCATTAAACAGCGTGTGGCAACCCGGAAAGGGGTCGAAAGCGCGCAGTTTGCGGTGCAGCACTTGTGCAGGCTGCTGCCAGTTAATAGCTGCCTCGGCTTTAAGCACTTTGTGGGCGTAGGTAATGCCTTCTGCGGCTTGGGGTTTAAAGACAAGGCCGCCAGTAAGGTCGCCATGTTGCAAGGTGTGAAGCGCTTCTACAATCGCCTGCCCGCCCAATGTGGCCAGCGCATCGTGCAGCGTGGCGGTGGTGTCGGTAGGGGCAATCGCCAAGCGTTTTTCCAGGCAGACGGGGCCGGTATCCAGTCCCGCTTCCATGCGCATGATGTCCACGCCGGTGTGGGTATCGCCTGCTTCCAGGCAGCGGTGAATGGGCGCCGCACCGCGCCAACGAGGCAACAGACTGGCATGAATGTTCAGGCAGCCGTGCTGGGGGATATTTAGCACCTCCTGCGGCAAAATAAGCCCATAGGCGGCTACGACCAGCACATTAAACGGGGTGCCGGCAGCGCCCGTGCGCAAGGCTGTCAGGGCTTGCTCGGCCAGCGGGCCTTTGCGCAAACTTTCGGGCTGCAAGGTGGCAATGCGGTGTTCAAGGGCCACGGCTTTAACCGGCGAGGGGCCAAGTTTCATACCTCGGCCCGCTGGGCGGTCGGGTTGGGTGAGCACCAGCCCGACCGAAAACCCGGCTTGCAAAATGGCACGCAAAGCCACGGCGGCAAATTCCGGGGTGCCTGCAAAAGCAATGTGAAGCGCTGTGAACGGTGTGTGCATCAGGAATGAAAACGGCGCGTGGCTTTATTGGCCTAATTTCTGGGCCGCCATACTATACGCTGTGCTATATACCAGTCAAGATTCCTGGCGGCGCGTCTCAGAGTTAGCTCTTTTGTTATTTTGCGCTCTTGTGCTTTGGTAAACCCAGCCTCGGTGTTAGCCAGATCGGCATCCGACATGAACTGAACGCTTGTTGTTTCAGCCTTTGGCGCTTCCTGGGCGGCCACTGCGGGGGCTCCCAATACGGCCAAACAACCACACACTACAACTTTTGACAGTTTTTTCATTATTTACCTCTGGTGGATTCGGTTAAAAATAACATCTTACTGTTAAAATAAATCTAGCAATGTAATCCGCTGAAAAACCACGCACAGCCATTTGAAAATCCGGCATGTGAGCTTTTTTGTTTGGAATACGGCATTTTAGGTGCTTTTTTTGTAACGATAGTTCCTTTTTTTCCACTTTTTTTCAGGCAGTCGATTTTGCATTATTTAGGGCCGCTCCTTGACAAGGCAGGCAAAACTTCCCCACTTTGCTGTAAAACCCCATGGAAACACCCACAGGGTTGCGCAAGAAAGGGGAGGTTTTTTAAGCAGGCCCGGGCTAAATTGAACCAACCGAATGCGTATTAATAGGTTTTATTCCGTATGCACAACAAGAAACTCCACGCCCTGGCCCGCTGCACGCTGGCTCTTGCTTTGCTGGTTGCAGGGCTTGAACGGGGCTATGCCCAGCAAACACAGCCCCCGGAATTGGGGGCTGCTAATCCGCAGCAAACCTTTGGGGAGCAATTGGAGCAGCGGCGTATTTCGGACTATGCCGACCCGCAGCGCAGTTTTTTTGACCGTGGTGTCAACCTCACCATTGACACATCGGTTTCTTCCAGCGATGACAATGTCAATCTTTTCCCGGTGTCGTCCCGCTCTACTGGAGCGGCCGTGTCGGTGGATGCATCGGTCAGCAATCGGCTATCTTTGTCGCTTTCCACCAGCCTTTCCAACAGCAGAACGTATGTGGATGGCGTTGCCAGCACTACTCCCCCGCAACTGGTTGACAAATCCCGCACCACGGCCACCACCGTAGGCGGTTCTTTTTTGTTGTTGCCGCAGTCAGCCAGTTGGCCTTTGCTCACTTTGAATACCAGCTTGGGGCAAGTGTCGCAATCCAGCCTTGATTACACCAGCTTTTCCACAGGTGTGCGCTTTAGCCGCGATTTGGAGTCCAGCGCGCTGTATGGCGGTATTTCTGTTACGCGCGATTTTCTGGATACCACGCCAGATATCAACACGGTAGATGGCGATTTGGGAGTGGCTTTGGTGGTGAATCACCGCTTCTCTATTTCTGGTGGTGTGGGGGTTTCACGCCAGCAGGCCCGCTTAACTCAGTACAGCGCCAGTGTGGGTGTTAACTACGCCATTGACTCAAACCTGATTGCGTCCACCAGCTTGCGTGTTCCTTTGTCTGGCCTTGAAAATGGTGCAACCTTGCGGTTTTCTTTGACTTCTTCGTTTGGCAATGGCATCTAAGCCCATCAACCCTTCTCGGCGGCATTGGCTAAGCGGCTTGCTTGCCTTGGCTTTTCCGTTTGAGGCACCAAAGGCCTCCAGCAATTTGCAGGAAACACGCAACTCCACCTGGCAGGAAAGCCGCTTCAAAATGGTGCCTCCGCAGGTGCTGGACATGTCGTGCGGGGCTGCTGTCATGGGTGCGCTGCTGCGCCTGTACACGCCATTGGATTGGTCTGAGCAAAAAGTGATTGCCGAACTCATACAAACCGTTCCGCCAGAAAGGCAGGTTTCTGCCGTCAAAAATGGTTTTTCACTGCTGGATCTCAAGCTGACTTTGGTGCGTTATGGCTTAAGTCTGAATGCCACACGCTGGGCGCACGAAGAAGCCTTGGTGCAGATGGCCAGCCCTGCCATTTTGCAATTGCAATTGACCCCAACAAAGACGACGAAAAACACTTTGTGCTGTGGCATGGCCGTTACCAGGGCTACCACTGGGTGAGCGACCCTTCGCGCGGTGAAATGTGGCTTTCTGCCCCAGAGCTTTTTACAGACTGGACCATGGTGGCCGCCTGGGTGTTTCAGGATGGGAAACCGATTGCACAATTGCCACAAGAACGCATTGCCCAAGCCTTTGCCAGGCGTTAGCAGCGGGTGTTATTAATAAGCGGTAAGAAGCACCTGTGTTTGAATGGGCACCCAAATACTGCCAAGGTGTGTTGCACACAAACAGGCTTGGCAGCTTTGGGTGTTTTGCGGTTTATTAATTTTTAGTAGAGGCCGCTTTTCTTACTGCTGCTTGTGTTGCTTTGAGTTGTGTAGCGGCATTTAATCGAGCGGTTTCTTTCTTCAATGCGGCATCAGTTAACTTTGCCAGCGGTATACCATTTTTATTTGCAATTTGGCTCAGCGCGGCTTTAACTGCGGAATCTCCAGTGGATTGAGCCGCATCTTTGCGCGCAGCCAGGTAAGCGTTTAGTGCAGAGTCTGATAACTTTTTGGCATAGCTCAATTTTCCAGCCTGAATTTTTGCCAAATCGGCATCGGCCATAAAGTGAATGGAAGCACTCTGAGAGGCAACCTGAGTTTGTTCAGCAGCCACAGCGCTAAAACCAGCTAACACCAACATGCCAGAGGCAAGAATATGAACAGAATTTTTCATTGTAATTTCCTTACGGGAACGGGTTAAAACGCACTTGCCTGTTGCTTGTTTATCGAGGCGAGGGGGTGATGTTACAAAGCAGAGAAAAATACTCGCGTTGCATAATGTTAGTGTTTTTTGTGAATAAATAGTTCGTGCTCGGGCGTTTTCTTTTGTTGGGTTAATCAGGCCGATATCCTTGGCAGTTTTTTGGCCCAATCCGGGAGCAGTCGGGTAGAATTAAATCTACCCATAAAGAGTGATT
>JAAURO010000095.1 GCA_012032215.1 Limnobacter sp. | reverse complement strand
GGTTGAGGGGCTGTTTTTGATACAAAATCTGTGCAGAAATAAGAAATTTGTTGCTTTTTGCTTCGCTGTCTTGGGGTTGGTGGTTTGTTCAGGGGTTCCCTAGCAAGATGATCAGCAAAAAAGTCGCCCACGTTTAAAGCCCAACGGGCATTCAAACGCAAGTGTACAAAACCGGTTTGAGGATCTTCATTTGGAACAACTTGAATAGGTGATTCGTTGTAATCATTGGTATACATTGAAGCTGGAAATCCGATCGAATCTCCTGGAGTAGAAAGTCTGATAGCCGTTTTCATTATTTCCGAGCGTCTTTCATTAAGCTCTGGTTGAAGGTTTTTCATAAAATGCATAACGCCCTGGAAATTGATTGCCGAGAATGAGGATTCCTCATCTTCTCTCTTAAAATATTCCAGTAACAATGGACACTTTGAGTACACTGCCATTAAGCCACCTCCATGCATATCCATGCCGGACTGATCATTTTTTGCAAACTTCGGAGATTTACCACACTCATTTCTTTATTATTTATTCTGTCTTTATTATGCGATATAAACTCCTCCAGCTTCCCATCATCAGTCATCCCTATTGTGCTGTCTATAACAACAAGAACATGATTTGATACCATTTTTTCTGTAAACAATTTTTCCACATCAGAAATAATTTCAGATGGTTTGTACACCGAGGCCTTCAAACTAAAAGAAGGATGAAAATTTCCAAAATAAGCATCTATTTCTATAGCGCTTAAAAGATCATCAGAAAATTCAAAAACATCATGCAATTCCCCAAAATGTAAAAGAAAGCCGTTTTCATGATAATTATTCTTACCGAGTCCAATTTTAAGGACCGGACTCATACCATCAGACCCACCGGACTTCCTGAATTCCGCGGCATTTAGAGCTGATTGACAACAGCTCATACCAGAATTTTTACAGTAATAAACTGGTTCAATTACATGCTTGAAATTTGCGTTTTGTGCAATTATTTCATGCATTGATTGATTAAAAGTGGCCTTTTTATACGGTTCCACAATAGCCAGAATGGTCGCGACTTCCTCATGTATTAAAGA
Organism: Limnobacter sp.; assembly: GCA_012032215.1. Taxonomy (GTDB): domain Bacteria; phylum Pseudomonadota; class Gammaproteobacteria; order Burkholderiales; family Burkholderiaceae_B; genus Limnobacter. The sequence goes on along the minus strand of JAAURO010000095.1, from coordinate 5,695 downwards.
AATGCAATTTAGAAAAGACAAAAAATCTTCTTTTTGTGAAACAGCATTTTGCATATGCCCGAGCATTCGGTTACAGGAAAAATTAAGCAACGGCATCATGTTATTTTCTGAAAATGCGTCATCCACTTGGTAATAACCAAGCCCTTTTACTAGCTTCAGGGTTATTTTTAGCAAAATTATTTGATATGATTCGGAAGAACCACTAAGTATTTCTTCAAATGAAGCTATTTTTTTATGATTAAGAAAAAGATGAAAAATTTGCTATCTGTTCAACAGAAAATTTTTTATCTTTATTTGTAAAACAAAGAATATTCTCTTTCTTAATTCCTAAATCAGAGAAAATAGATTCAATACCTCCACAAAAACCAAACCAGCTTTCCATAATAAAAATTGGCGATGGTGTAAAGCCGGCGCGAAAACTGCTTGCATCACGCAATTTCTCATCATAGATTGGTATTTCTGAAAATCTACTGTGTGCATCTTTCATTTTTTTTATCATTTCAGAGGCACTCAAAATCTCGTTCTTTTGGAAGACATCCCCGTTAAAATATTTAAAAACAGGAAGTTTCCCATTGTACAAAACATACTGATTATTTATTTTAAAAACACCGCCAATCACTATTTTTTCGCACACATCAATAATCATATTTTTAAACTTATCATCGAAATAAATACGCTTTTCATTATCGTCCTTTTTCTCAAAATAAGAACTTTCTGATTTTATTCTTTCAGAAACTCCGTACTCTATAACATCGATCAGAAAATTTTGAATTGTTTTAATAAAAAACCCCACTTCCTGCGGATTTTTTATAGATTTTGCGAGTAACGCCAGACTTTCGCTAATATCAAAATACAAGCTACGCGGACTTACAGACATTGCATGAAGAATTAACTCGCTGATATTTGGAAAAATCGAGAAATATGATTCATTTTTTTCTGAACTATTTTCTTCATCTGCAAATAAAGCTCCGCCATCTTTCCATGAAAGAACTCTGGAGTTATTTTGTAAAACATAATTTCTTTTGAGGAGAGAATGAACCTGCGGACTTGTTACAGGCTTTATGTTTTTTACAGGTATCTTAAGAATTCTTGAAAGTGCATTTGAAAACCCATTCCTTAAATTGGTGTCTTCGCAACGGTGATAACAACCCTCAGCCTCCCAATCTTCTTCCTGAACTGGATTGGTAGAATAACGAACGGTAGCCAAAGAATGGTAGGTAGAAAACTTGTAGCAATAATTAAGAATGCGCACCACCAGCTTTGTCCGTAGAGCACTATTACTTTCAGGCGCCAGGTTGAAAGCATGTAGCAACACAACCAAATTGATGTAAAAATCTTTATGATGGGATTCAACCCCTTCAGCCGTTTTGATGTTGTTGAAAAATTCGGAAGCACTGCAAACGCTCGCGTTTTGCAAGTTCCGCAGGGACGGCGTGGGAAATATTTCCTGAACAAGCCTCTGTTCCTCAAGGAATTCTTGCCTTTCATGGGGTCTCACTGCATTCGTAGAGGCTTCAAAACCAATCTGCAAAAGCGACGATGAAAAAGCCTCTTCGGAAGAAGCTCCTGAGTGAGTAAAAGGGGGAAGGAAGGAAAAAAATTTTTGTGCGGTCATTGTTAAGCGAAGAGTAATTGTGCCAAAGCACCCAAGCAACCAGCAAGCCGCTCGCTCCAGTGAAAATAACTTCAGCCATGGTCAAAATAAAGACCGGATTGTAGCAAAACCACCCTCACCCTTTCCACGACGACAAATGAATACTCGTTTCTGTGTTTTGAATTTTACGAATCAAGCGGATACGCTCTAACACCTCAGACAACCCCTGCAAGGTTTCGGCGCGTAGCTCGGCCAGCAAATCCCACCGGCCATTGGTACCGTGTATTGCGACGACCCCTGGTTCGCCCAGCAAACTGGCCTGTACCGCCATGGTGTGGTTGCCTTCCACTAGAATACTCATCCAGGCTTTAATTTCGTTGGGCTGCGCATCGGGCCGCAAACGAACGGTGTAGCCAATAATCAGGCCTTCTTTTTCCAGACGCGCCATGCGGTTGGTTACGGTGCCACGCGCTACCTTTAAACGGTGGGCAAGTTCGGCTATTTGCATGCGTGCGTTTTGCCGCAACAAACCAATTAATTGCATGTCCAGAGTGTCCATGGTTGCTCCTTGAAGAACGTCTGTATTAAACGCATTGCAAACCGACAAATCTAAAAAAAGGCCCACAGGCCTGACGAAACAGCAATTAGCGCCACCAAAATGGCACATTAAAGCCCATTTTAAGCATATTCTGGCATTTTGTTTGACACATTTTTCAGTCAACATGGTGTGGTAGCAGTAGCAGCACCCAGGAGATTGCATGCGCAAGCCCAAGCACACCCCCGCCATCCACACAGTCACCACGCGCTTTGTCAGCGCCGAGGACGCCGCATTGTTGGTAAGCAACTTAGGGCTGCCCGAGTGCGTGCAAGGCATGATCAAATACATTCATGCTGATTTTCTGCGCTGGGAGTCTTTTGAAAAAACCGCCCGTATCGCCAACTATTCCGAGCAAGGTGTCATAGAACTGATGCCCATCTCGGACACCCACCTCTACTCGTTTTAAATGCGTGAACAGGCCACCCACTTAACCACCAGCATGGTTTGTCTACCGTCATGGCCTTTGGTGTGCTGGCCGATGTGCCTACCGGTGCGCCGCTTTTTGTCAGCGAACTCACGCTGACCACCGCCATTCGCACCGCGGCCATGTCTGCCCTGGCTGCGCGCACACTGGCCAAGCCGGGCGCGCAAAAAATGGCCCTCATTGGCAACGGTGCGCAAAGCGAGTTTCAGGCTTTGGCGTTTGCCCACGAACTGGGTGTGCAAGAATTTCACCTGTACGACACCGATGCCACTGCCACCCAAAAATTGATGCACAACCTGATGCACCTGGGGCTTAATGCCCGTGCGTTTGGATCTACCCGTGAAGCCGTGCGTGGGGTAGACATTGTGACCACCATTACAGCAGACAACACCCGTGCCGCCATTTTAACGGCAGACATGCTGGAACCCGGCATGCACATCAATGCAGTAGGCGGCGACAGCCCCGGAAAACCGAGCTGCACCCCGATGTGCTGCGCAACAGCCGCGTGTTTGTAGAGTACGAACCACAAACCCGTCTGGAAGGCGACATTCAGCAAATGCCACCCGGTTTTGAAGTAACCGAATTGTGGCGTGTGCTTGCGCAGCACCAGCCCGGACGCACCAAGCCGCACGAAGTGACCGTGTTTGACTCGGTGGGCTTTGCGCTGGAAGATTTTTCGGCTTTGCGCTTTATGCGCGATGCCGCGTGCAAGCTTGAGATAGGTAGCAATTTGTCTTTGGTGCCCCAGCTGAATGACCCCAAGAACCTGTTCTCTTTCATACCACAAGCTGTGGGGTGCACACAATGAGCCACCTGCGCCTTAAGCCAGTCAGCATTATTGGGGTTCCCACCGACATTGGCGCTGGCGTACCCGGTGCCCGCATGGGACCAGAAGCCTTGCGAGTGGCCGGCATAGAAAAAGCCATTTCCCGCTACGGTTGCGCCGTGCGTGATTGTGGCGATGTGCAGGGGCCGCCACGCAGCCAGGCAAGCAAGCCAGAAAACGGTACGCCCAAAGAAAGCATTCGCAACCTGGAACAGGCCGTGGCCTGGAACCAGGCCGTGTTCGATGCCGTGTACGCCACCCTGAAAGCCAGCCGCATGCCCGTTATGCTGGGGGGCGACCACTGCCTGGCGGTTGGTTCGATTAGCGCTGTGGCCAAACATTGCCAGGAAAAAGGCAAAAAACTGCGCGTGTTGTGGCTAGACGCCCACGCCGACTTTAACGACTCGACCACCAGCCCATCGGGCAACCCCCACGGCATGCCTGTAGCCTGCCTGAATGGCTTGGGCCCGAGGGCATTAACCCACCTTGCAGGCTTTTGCCCCGTCATGGATGCACGTGACATTCGGCAGATTGGTGTGCGATCGGTAGACGAAGCTGAAAAACGCCTACTTAAAAAGCACCACATTGAAGTGTTCGACATGCGCTACATCGATGAAACCGGTATGCGCGAAACCATGACACAAGCCTTGGCGGGGCTGGATGCCAATACCCACCTGCACCTGAGCTTCGACCTCGATTTTCTGGACCCTTCTTTGGCACCGGGTGTAGGCACTGGGGTGCGCGGTGGCCCCACCTACCGCGAAGCCCAACTGTGCATGGAAATGATTTCAGACACGGGTCTGCTGGCATCGCTAGACATCGTGGAATTAAACCCCGCCCTGGATGTACGCAACCAAACCGCCGAGCTGGCCACCGATTTGATAGAAAGCCTGTTTGGGAAAAGCACACTGTTGCGTATGCATGAGAGGTGAATGTTAAGCGTTGGCATTGTCACAGAAGCCCAGCCTGGTGGGCCTGTTCATCGGCGTGGTAGCTGGAACGGACCTGGCGCCCACCGCAGCATGGCTAAAGCCCATGTCGTAGGCTTTTCTTCAAACATTTTAAAAGTGTCGGGGTGCACATAGCGGCGCACGGGCAAGTGGTGGCCAGAAGGGGCCAGGTATTGCCCAATCGTGAGCATGTTTACCCCATGGCGACGTAAATCCTGCATGACTTCCAGAATTTCTTCATCGGTTTCGCCAAGGCCCAGCATCAGGCCGCTTTTGGTGGGCACATGGGGGTGCAGCGCCTTGAAGTCTTGCAGCAATTTCAAAGAGTGCTGGTAATCGGAGCCAGGACGAGCCTCTTTGTACAAGCGCGGCACGGTTTCCAGATTGTGGTTCATAACATCGGGTGGAGCAGCGGTAAGAATGCCCAAAGAGCGGTCCAGGCGGCCTCGAAAGTCGGGAACCAGAATTTCTATGCGGGTGTTGGGCGAAAGCGCGCGGGTTTGTTCGATGCAGGCCACAAAGTGGGCGGCACCGCCATCGCGCAGGTCGTCGCGGTCTACGGAGGTAATTACCACGTAACTTAAACGCAGGGCGGCAATGGTTTTGGCCAGGTTGTGGGGCTCATCGGCATCCAGGGGGTCGGGTCTGCCGTGGCCTACGTCGCAAAACGGGCAACGGCGGGTACATTTGTCGCCCATGATCATAAACGTGGCGGTGCCTTTGCCAAAACATTCGCCAATATTGGGGCACGAAGCCTCTTCGCACACGGTGTGCAATTTGTGCTCGCGCAAAATTTCCTTGATTTCGTAAAAGCGCGTGCTGGGAGAACCTGCTTTTACCCGTATCCAGCTGGGTTTTTTAAGGGTTTCGGCGGGCACAATTTTAATGGGAATGCGCGCGGTTTTGGCGGCCGCCTTTTGCTTGATGGTGGGGTCGGTAGCCCTATCGGTCTGCCTGACTACAGCAGATGGATTGGACAAATTGGACGAATTTTCGTTGCTGGAACTCACGGTGACTCCGGGCGGTGGGCCAATTTTAAATAAGGGCGGGGGCACGTTAAACCAGTCTGGCTTTTGGTTTAAACCCGCTGATTGGCGATAAGCGCTTGCCCCAGCTTGTGCACGAGGTTGAAACGCATGTCGTGTGCAGCTATTGTAACACCGGCCAAACGCATATCAATGGTGCGTAAGCCCTGGTAACCACAGGGATTTATCTGCAAAAACGGTTGCAAATCCATGTTTACATTCAGGGCAAGGCCGTGGTAAGTGCAGCCCTTGCCAATTTTTATGCCCAAAGCGGCAAT
>JAAURO010000094.1 GCA_012032215.1 Limnobacter sp. | reverse complement strand
AGGCTGGTGCGCAGAAGGCGGGGCGGACCTCGTACAGGTGCTCCCAGAAGACAGTGGGCAGGCCGGGGTGCGTGAGGATGGTAGACGTAGCCCTCGAGCTTGGTTCTGGCGTGGGAAGCGCCAGTGTGCCTGAGTGGAGCCAGTGTCGTGGTTGTCCACGAACGTCACGAGCTCGGTCGCATCTCGGAATATGTGATCGCGATCCACGACGTCGGCGCCGGAGGCCTTTCGAACGCCTTCCCCGAGCTCGCGCACTCCGGCGGCGTGGGCGCGGATTTTCGACCTGCGCGCGATCCCGAGCGAGGAGCCGGGGATGACGCCGATGCAGATCTGGTCGAACGAGGCGCAGGAGCGCTACGTGCTGGGGCTGGCCCCTGAATCGTTGGCTTTGTTTACCAGCATGGCGCAGCGCGAGCGTTGTCCGTTTTGTGTGGTGGGCAAGGTAAGCGAGGAACGCCAGTTAAAAGTGTTGGACGATCAAAGCACCACATCGCCCGTAGATATGCCCATGGAGGTATTGCTGGGCAAAGGCACCGCGCATGGAACGCGAAGATTCTTCAGTTGTGCCACCCCAAGCCGCACTCGATTTAACGCAGCTTGATTTGGCAGACTGCGTGGAGCAGGTGTTGCGCTTTCCGGCAGTTGCCAGCAAGCGTTTTCTGATTCACATTGGCGATCGCACAGTGGGCGGCTTAACGGCGCGCGATCAAATGGTGGGCCCTCACCAGGTGCCGGTAGCCGATGTGGCGGTTACCTTGAATGACTTCACGGGTTATACCGGGCAGGCCATGGCCATGGGCGAGCGTTCGCCCGTGGCGGTCATCAATGCCCCCGCTTCTGGCCGCATGGCGGTGGCAGAGGCGCTTACCAACCTGCTGGCAGCGCCCATTCAAAAGCTGGAAGACGTGAAATTGTCTGCCAACTGGATGGCGGCCTGTGGCACGCCTGGGCAAGACAAAGCCCTGTTTGATACCGTGCAGGCGGTGGGCATGGAATTGTGCCCCGCACTTGGGCTGGGTATTCCGGTGGGCAAAGATTCGCTCTCCATGCGCACCCGTTGGGAAGATTCTTCGGGCACAAAAGAGGTTATTTCGCCCGTCAGTTTAGTGGTGACTGCCTTTGCACGCTTGGCCGATGTGCGGGGCACGCTTACTCCGTTGCTGGATTTGTCGCAAGACAGTTTGCTGCTGCTGGTCGATTTGTCCAAAGGCCAAATGCGTCTGGGCGGTAGTGTGTTGGCACAGGTGAGCAACCAGTTGGGCAGCACCACGCCCGATGTGGAGCACCCCGGGTTAATCAAGGCGTTTGCCGCAGCCATGAGCGATCTGCGTCAACAAAAGCTGGTGACTGCCTACCACGATCGTTCCGATGGCGGCTTGCTGGTTACCGTGGCTGAAATGGCCTTTGCCAGCCGTTGTGGTTTGTCGGTGAATCTGGATATGCTCACCATCGACCCGCACGCAGCAGACTGGGGCGACTTTAAAATCCGCCCTGAACAGGTGCGTGTGCAGCGCGATGAAATTACCCTGAAGGCCTTGTTTAACGAAGAACTGGGCGTGGTGTTGCAAGTGCCTACTGCGCGCAAAACCGAGGTAATGGATGTGATGCGCGCCCACGGCCTGGGTGCCGTGGCCCACATTGTGGGTGCACCCAACGAGCGCGATGTGCTGGAATTTTACCGCGATGCGAAGTGCGTGTTTTCACGCGACAGAGCGGCCTTGCAAGCCCTGTGGGACGAAACCAGCTGGCACATTGCCCGCAGGCGCGACCACCCGGCCTGTGCCGATGCCGAGCACGAAGTGGCCAGCCAGTTGCCGCATGGCCTGGTCTATCAACCCACTTTTAACCCCCAGGAAAACCCGGCTGCGCCTTTTATTGCTAAAGGCGCCAAGCCCCGCGTGGCGGTGCTGCGCGAGCAGGGTGTAAACGGGCAAGTGGAAATGGCTGCTGCATTCACCCTGGCTGGGTTCGAGGCTGTGGATGTGCACATGAGCGACTTGCTGGCGGGCCGCCACACGCTGAGCCGTTTTAATGTGCTGGCGGCATGCGGCGGCTTTAGTTATGGCGATGTGCTGGGGGCGGGCGAAGGCTGGGCAAAAACAATTCGTTTTAATGCCTTGCTGGCCGACCAGTTTGCGGCATTTTTTGCGCGCAACGATGTGCTGGGGCTGGGCGTTTGCAACGGCTGCCAAATGATGTCCACGCTGGCCGACCTGATTCCCGGTGCGCAGCACTGGCCGCGTTTGCTGCGCAATCAGTCCGAGCAATACGAAGCCCGCCTGGTGCAGGTGAAGGTGCAGCAAACCCCTTCGTTGTTGATGCAGGGTATGCAGGGGTCGGTGGTGCCCGTGGTGGTGGCACACGGCGAAGGCCGCGCCGATTTTACCCGCCAAGGCAACCAGGCGCAGCTTGTGGGTCAAGGGTTGGTGGCGTTGCAGTACGTGGATTCACAAGGGCAGCCCACCGCGCACTACCCGCAAAACCCGAATGGTTCACCGGAAGGTTTGGCTGGCTTTACCACAGCCGATGGCCGCTTTACCATCATGATGCCGCATCCTGAGCGCGTTTTCAGAACAGTGCAGTTAAGCTGGACCCCTGCCGATGCGGGCGAATTTTCACCCTGGATGCGCATGTTCTGGAACGTCAGAAAGGCTTTGGGTTAAATACATGGGAACAGATAGACACACAGACAACCCAGAAAACAGCACCTTGGCTACCAACGTGCGGACGGGTGTACAAGGTGGCCTTGAAACCACCGGGTTTCAGGCAGTGAACTGGCAGGGGCAAATCGCAGAGCAGCACTGGCCTGCTTCCATTTTTCAGATGGATTGCCAGGCTTGCCCGCGCCTTGCGCAGTTTCTGGCAAAACGCGCACCCAGTTGCCCGGCCATTTTAATGCGCCGGTGCCGCCTTTTGGCGAGGCACGGGCCGATTTGCTGATAGTGGGCCTGGCTCCCGGCTTGAATGGCGCCAACCGCACGGGCCGCCCCTTTACGGGCGACTACTGTGGCCAGTTGCTGTATGCCACCCTTCACGAATTTGGTTTTGCCAACGAGCCTGAATCGGTGGCGGTGGGAGATGGTTTTTCTTTGATGAATGCGCGCGTCAGCAACGCGGTAAAATGTGTGCCTCCGCAAAACAAACCTCTTCCTGCCGAAATAAAAACCTGCAATGCGTATTTGGCGCGCGAGCTTGCTTTGTATCCACCCAAGGTGGTGCTGTCGTTGGGACTGGTGGCGCACCAGGCGGTGCTGAAAGCTTGTGGTGTAAAGATGGGTGCGTTTAAGTTTGCCCACGGTGCGCAACACGACTTGCCGGGTGTGGGGGCAGGGCCGTTTGTGCTGATCAACAGTTACCACGTCAGCCGCTACAACACCCAAACAGGCAGGCTTACCAAGGCCATGTTTCAGGATGTGGTGCAGCGCGCCAGCGCCTTGTTACCAGTGAGCGCATGAACCCCGCCAACGAGCCTGCATCAGATTCAACATCCAAGGCGGATACAGCGGCCCAGGCCGCGCCTTTCGACATACCCGCTTTTTTAAAACAGCTCACCACACGCCCCGGTGTGTACCGCATGATAGATGCCCAAGGCACGGTGCTGTACGTGGGCAAGGCCAAAAACCTGAAGAAAAGGGTGAGCAGTTATTTTCAGAAAACCAGCCAGAGTCCCCGCATTGCGCTGATGATTCAGCGCATACAGCAAGTAGAAGTCACGCCCACCCGCACCGAAGTTGAAGCCCTGTTGCTGGAAAACAATTTAATCAAACGCCTCGACCCACGCTACAACATTCTGTTTCGCGACGACAAAACCTACCCCTATGTGCGCTTGAGCGGCCACGCCTTTCCACGGGTGTCTTACTACCGGGGTGCCGTCGATAAACGCAGCCAGTTTTTTGGGCCCTACCCCAACGTGTGGGCAGTGCGTGAAAGCATTCAGATTCTGCAGCGGGTTTTTTTGTTGCGCACCTGCGAAGACAGCGTGTTTGCCCACCGCTCACGCCCCTGTTTGCAAGCGCAGATTAACCGATGCAGCGCACCGTGCGTGGGCCACATTTCCCAAGCTGATTACGCCAAAGAGGTAGAAGCGGCGGGGCGTTTTTTGCACGGTGATTACCAGTCTGTAATGGCCGACCTTGAAGCCAAAATGTACGAATGCTCGGATTTGCAGGAATATGAAAAAGCAGCCTTCTACCGCAACCAGATTGCCTCGTTGTCGCAGGTGTTACAAAAGCAGTTTGTAGATACCACGGGCAGCACCGACGATGCCGATGTAATCGCCGTACTGGTGAAACAAGGCGTGGTGTGCGTGAATGTGGCCATGGTGCGGGGTGGTCGGCACCTAGGCGACAGGCAGTTTTTTCCGTCGGTGCGCGATGCCAGCGACGATTTGGCAGTAGAGGTGCTGGAGGCGTATTTGTCGCAGGCGTATATCGACATACCTATGCCCTCGCTGCTGATTGTGAACCAGGATCTGGATGCTCCCGAGCTGATTTTGGCACTTGGCGAGCAAGCTGGCCGAAAAATCAATGTGGTGCGACAGCCGCAAGGTGGGCGGCGCGCTTGGCTGAACATGACCGTGGACAACGCCCGCATTGCACTGGAAAGGCGCATTGCGGAAAAAGACACGGCTGAGTTTCGCACCCGCCACCTGGTGGAGGTGCTGGGCTTGCAGCAGGTGCTGGAAGAAGAGCAGGGCCGTATGCCCCTTGAAGAGGCTGCCCCACCGGTTGCTGAAGAAGACAAAACCCTGCCCCCCCGACAAGACACCCTGGCGGCCTTGCGGGTGGAGTGTTTTGACATCAGCCACACCGCCGGTGAAGCCACCCAGGCCAGTTGCGTGGTGTTTCATTCGCACACCCTGCAAAACCGCGAATACCGGCGCTACAACATCAACGACATTACGCCGGGCGACGACTACGCCGCCATGAAACAGGTGCTGATGCGCCGCTATGGTGGCGATTCTGCCAAAGACCAACCCATGCCGCATGTGGTGCTGATAGACGGAGGCAAGGGGCAGATATCCAGCGCCAAAGAAGTGTTTCAGGCACTGGGCTTGCCCTTGCATTTGCTGGTGGGCGTTCAAAAAGGGGAAAATCGCAAGGTGGGCCTTGAAACCCTGGTTTTTTGCGACGGAAGGCCCGCTCTTGAGCTGGGTGAAACCAGTTCTGCGCTGATGCTGATAGCGCAAATTCGCGACGAAGCCCACCGCTTTGCCATTACCGGCATGCGTGCGAAACGGGCCAAAGCACGGCACACTTCCGAGCTGGATACCATTGAAGGCATAGGCGCCAAACGCAAGCAAAAGCTGTTGGCCCGGTTTGGTGGCTTGCGTGGTGTAAAAGATGCCAGTGTGGAAGACCTGCTTGGCGTGGAGGGCATTTCAAAAACCTTGGCAGAAGAAATTTACAAGGCTTTTCACTGAGGGTTTTAGGCTATGCTTGATGCCTTACCCACGTGCCCCTTACAAAGAGCTTTACCCATGCCATTGAATTTACCCATGCTGCTTACCTGGATTCGGATTCTCCTGATTCCCATGATGGTCAGCATTTTTTATTGGCCAGACAACTGGATAAGCCTGAATGTGCAAAGCTGGGTAGGGGCCTGGGTGTTTATTGTAGCCGCCATTACCGATGGTTTTGATGGCTATTTGGCCCGAAAATGGAACCAGACCAGCGCGTTTGGTGCCTTTCTGGACCCGGTGGCCGACAAACTGATGGTGTGCGCCGCCCTGATTGTGCTGGTGGATTTAGACCGTTTGGGCCCCTTGGTGGCGCTGGTGATAATTGGCCGGGAAATCACCATTTCTGCCCTGCGGGAATGGATGGCCTCGTTGGGGGCGGCAAAAAATGTGGCGGTAAGTTCGCTGGGCAAGTTTAAAACCATTGCCCAAATGTCGGCCATACCCATGTTGCTGATTCACGAAACCTGGCAGGGCATTGATTTTCAGTTGTGGGGTACCTTGTTGATATATCTGGCTGCGGTGCTGACTGTGTGGTCGATGTGCTATTACCTCTCAAAGGCTTGGCCCGCCATTCGCGATCAGCAAAATCTGTAGCAAACAGGTTTGTGGAAAAACCCCCCCGAAAACCGCAGCTGCGCTGTTTTACCAAAGCTGCTTTTTATGTATAATTGCGCCTTCTGGAAGCTTGGCAGAGTGGTTGAATGCACCGGTCTTGAAAACCGGCAGGGGTGAAAGCCCCTCCAGGGTTCGAATCCCTGAGCTTCCGCCAGAACACTTCCCGGCGCCGTGTGTAGGTGCTTGCGTGCATGGAAAAATCCCCAGAAAGCGCTTAAATGCTGCTTCTCTGGGTTTTTTGTTTATGCGTGTCTAAATGGGTTTACCCATACTCATCACAAAAGCGGATAAAAGTACTTGCAGACAGAGAAACAAAGGTCATGCGTTACGATTTTTCACCCGCCATCTACAAGCAATTTATGAATAACAGACCCATATTAAAAGACAGTGATGCACGGAAACAAAGTATCATTAAAAACACGCCATCAATATTTAATATTGATGATAATACGGGGCTTTCTGGTATCCACCAATATATGAACTTGAAATAGCTGGGGAACCTCTGATCAACTCCCCCACCTCCCGGCAACCAGTTGAGCAGTTAAAATAGCGGCAAGCACCCGTTCAACTCGCAGCCTGCGAACATCATGACCCAGACCAGCTTTTCCAGCCTCGAATACAAACTCAAAAAAAGCAGACCCGGCGAGAAAGGTTTCTCAGCGAAATGGAACAGATCATCGCCTGGCAAGACCTGCTGAAAGCCATAGAACCCCACTACCCCAAAACC
>JAAURO010000093.1 GCA_012032215.1 Limnobacter sp. | reverse complement strand
GCTCCAGGCGCACGGCCAAATCGGAGTGCTCGGCGGGGTAAATGTCGATGGTGTCGCCGCGCACGCGGAAAGTGCCCCGTGTGAACTCTAAGTCGTTGCGCTTGTATTGCATGCCAATCAGGCGCTTTAGAATGTCGCGTTGGCTTAACTGGTCGCCTTGGCGCACGGTAAGTACCATGGCGTGGTAATCGCTGGGGTTGCCCAGGCCGTAAATGCAGCTAACGGTGCCAACAATAATGGTGTCGCGCCTTTCAATCAGGCTTTTGGTGGCCGAAAGGCGCATTTGTTCGATGTGTTCGTTGATGGAAGAGTCTTTTTCAATGAACAAATCGCGCGAAGGTACGTAGGCTTCGGGTTGGTAGTAATCGTAGTAGCTAACAAAATATTCCACCGCGTTTTTGGGGAAAAACTCGCGCATTTCAGAATACAGCTGCGCGGCCAGGGTTTTGTTGGGGGCCAGCACCAGGGCAGGGCGGCCAGTTTGGGCAATGACGTTGGCCATGGTGAAGGTTTTGCCCGAGCCAGTAACCCCTAGCAGGGTTTGAAAGCTGAGGCCGTCGGAAATGCCGCTCACAAGCCCCTGAATGGCGGCAGGTTGATCGCCGGCCGGGGGGTAGGGGCGGAACAGCTGGTAAGGGCTGTTTGGGTAGGAAATGAATCCGGTGGACATGCTAAACTGCTGATGTAAACGGGCATTATGCGCGTTTACCCTGCAAGATTCCAGTCTTGACTTTCTAAAATTTTTTCATTTTTCTTCGGGTAGCCAAAAATACCATGCTTTCAAAACGTGCACTCAAAATCAAGCCTTCTCCTACCCTGGCAGTGACCGCACGCGCGGCGCAGCTTAAGGCCGAGGGCAAAGACATCATCGGCCTGGGCGCAGGCGAGCCAGATTTCGACACCCCTGACCACATTAAGGCGGCTGCCAAAAAGGCGGTAGATGCCGGTTTTACCAAGTACACTGCGGTGGGCGGCACGGTTGAATTAAAAAAAGCGGTAATCGACAAATTCAAGCGTGACAACCAGCTAGAGTATGCGCCCAACGAGATTGTGGTGGGTGTGGGCGGCAAGCAGTGCATTTTTAACCTGGTGCTGGCCACCATTAACCCCGGTGACGAGGTGGTAATACCCGCGCCTTACTGGGTAAGTTATGCCGACATTGTGGACATTGCCGAAGGTGTACCCAAACTGGTGCTGGCTGGCATCGAGCAGGGTTTTAAAATTACCCCTGCCCAGCTGGAAGCTGCCATTACCCCCAAAACCCGCATGTTCATGATCAACAGCCCCAGCAACCCTACTGGTGCGGTGTACACCCGCGAAGAACTGGCGGCCTTGGGCGAGGTGCTGCTTAAGCACCCCGATATTCTGATTGCCACCGACGACATGTACGAGCACATTAATTTGCACGACAAGCCGTTTGTGAACATTGTGAACGCCTGCCCGGCGCTGAAAGACCGCACGGTGGTGCTGAACGGGGTTTCGAAGGCCTACAGCATGACTGGCTGGCGCATTGGCTTTGCGGCTGGCCCGGCCAAGCTGATTGCCACCATGACCAACCTGCAAAGCCAGTCTACCTCTAACCCTACTTCCATTTCGCAAGTGGCGGCTACCGAGGCGCTAGCCGGTGATCAATCCTGTTTGAAGCCTATGGTGCAGGCTTTCCGCGAGCGCAACGAGTATGTTACGCAGGCCATTAATGCCATTCCGGGCCTGCGCTGCCTGAAGGCTGAAGGCGCGTTTTACTGTTTTGCCGATGCCCGCCAGGCCATTGAAAAACTGGCTGCTGCTGGCAAAATTCGCGCTGCCAACGATTTAGAGCTGACGGCTTACCTGCTGGATGCGGGTGTGGCGGTGGTGCCTGGTTCGGCTTTTGGTGCTGAAGGCTATTTTCGTATTTCGTTTGCCACCAGCATGGACAACCTGCAAAAAGCCATGCAGCGCATTGCCGCTGCGTTGGCTTAACCCAGGTTGCTTGATTGCCACCAGGCCTGGCTAAGCGCTTGATAGCTTGCTGATTTGGTAAGCGGGCGTAAAAGCCGGTAGCAAAAAAAGCGTGCACAGCCCCCAAATTGGCGTGGGGGCTTGCATTGCGGAAATTTGCTGCTATAATCTCGGCTCTTTCCCCGATAGCTCAGTCGGTAGAGCGACGGACTGTTAATCCGCAGGTCCCTGGTTCGAGTCCAGGTCGGGGAGCCAGAATACGAAAATGAGTCAAGCCCTTATGGCCAAAAGCCGTAGGGGCTTTTTTCTTTGTTGGGCTGGTCGGTACGTATTCGGTACGAAAGGGGATGCATAGCTGGAAAATCACAATATGGCACATTATTTCCAGTTGTGTTTTCTTGCCATGGCGCGAAAAAGCGGGTTTGCGCACAATGTTATGGAACCTCTGATCAACCCGCTGTGGCGAATATTGGCGCATGGTCTTTTGTTCGCAGATGAATCAAAAACCGAGCCTTCTGTGCCCAATCCATGAATTCCCCCGTACAATTCTCCAGCTTGTTCTATAGACAATAGGGGTGCGATCGTGTTCCTTCGTTCGGATTGCTAACCATTCTTACAAAAGCAAAAAAGGAGTGTTTGTGTTAAAACGTTTCGCAACTATTTCAGCCATGCTGTTGTCGGTGTCTGGCAGTGTCAGCGCCTGGACCAACACCGAGTTTTATTACACGCCGCAGACCCCGGACCTTTCGCGGCTTATCGTCAACAATCCCGGTTATTTGTCGTCCACTCCCGTAGCGGGGCTTAACCTGCTGGCCAACAATTTTCTGGATGTGGGCAGTGGTGCTACTTTTGCGCCGTTAAGCCCCAATTACTGGTCGGGTGTAACGTGGACGGGGCTAGACCCAGCAGACCGTACTCCAGCCAGCCAGCGCGCAGCGCAAGCGGCAACCGAGTCGGCCCCCAGTTATGGTGCAACGGTTGTGCAGCGCACTGGCACGGCTGTTGGCATGCATCTGAATACTTTCGGTCCGCAGTCTTTTCCGGGTGGGGCGCAGCACCATTCCTTGCAGTACCGGGTTGATTTGAACCTTGTGGTTTGGAACAAGCCGGACTTGCTGTGCGCCAGTGGCATTGTGAATCTGGCTTCGTCCTATTCTGCTGGTGCGGTGAATCAGGCAATGATTACCTTGCTGTTTGTCAACCATGCAAATCCCGAGCAGGCGTTTCACGTGAATGTGATGATGTTTGATTCCCGCTCAAGCTACTCGGTGGCCGACACGCTGCTTGTGGACACCGACATTAACGGTGCGCGCAAGCCGATTGTTATCACCCATTTGCAGACACAGAACCAGCAGCAGTCTTCCTACAGTTCGCCGATACCTGGCTACGGAAACCTGCTGGAGCCTTTCCGCAAAGGCAGTGTTTCGCCGGGCAACGAAGGATCGTGGTTTTTGTATCAGCCCTGCGCAGTTCAACCGTATGGTGTCGGACATCAATACAAAATACGGGCTTGGTTATTCAACAACAGCTTCGAATTACGTGTTGCGGTATGTGCTGTTTGGCCCGGAAATATTTTCAGGCAGTGGGCGTGGTCACATTGGCATGAATGTTGGCAGCTTCTGGATATACCGGCGCCGCTAATCTGCACAAAAGCAGCAATGGTTTTTCTCGTTTTGCAACAAACAGTATGAGTGGTGCATCGGTTTTTTTTCAGGAGGGTGTGAGTATGAAATTTTACAGGTCGTTTGTCGTGGCTGTTTTGGGCTTTATGCCTTTGCTTTCCCTGGCGCAGGATCGCGCCTGCTTGATTGAGGGAACATTTGAAATATTGGGGCAGAAAATTTATTCGAAAGATTGCATGCAATCCAATCCGAAAGAGTCTTTGGCGCAGTTCAAAAGTTCGTGCGAACAACTAGCCTCTACCTCTGCTGCTTTTGGCGGGGCTGCCGGGAAAATTACTTACATGGCCAGTTGCCCTGTGCCTGCACAGGGAGTCTGCAGCAATTTTTTAGGCTCTAAACGCGATGCCTATTACTATGCCCGCTCTGAAAGTGATTTGAAAGAAATTCCGGCCAGTTGTGCCGGCGCGGGTGGAAAGTGGCGCAGTGGTAAATAGCATATTGGTGGGTGGAATTTGTGGCGTAATCAGGGCGTTTTTTTGTGCTTGCAAGGTGCTGAAAAACGCGACAGATTCCGACTGGGTGTTGTCTGCATCGGCACCAATTGCAACTGCAGTCACGCGCACTTCTCCCAAACCCGAGCCAGCGCCGGGGAGCACAGGCCCAAACACGGTTCGTACATCGTTTTCTACATTGCGTTGTTCGAGCACCCAATTGTCTGAAGCAGGCTGGCGTTGCAATACCCAGTTCACTACTCGGTCGGTGTAAGGGTTGGGAAAGTGCTCGGGAGTTTTGTCGCCTGGGGTGGCCCACACATAGCACAGGGTGGCGGCGGGCAGGGGTTCGCGCGCGAGTGTGCGCGCTGCGCCTAGCGCCAGCTTGGTGGTCAGTCCCAGTTTGCTTTCGTCAATTTGCACAAACAGGCACACTTTGGCTGCGGCATCGTCGCCCTCTTTGGTTTGCAGTGCGGCCTGGATTGGGTGGCGGGTAACGGCCCATTGCCATTGCAGGGTTTGCAATGGCTGGGGGGTTGCAAACCGATGCACCAGGGTTCCGTAACTGCCTTGTGCGCTTGCTTTCAGAACGGGCCTGCGATCCAGTTCCAGCTGTTCAAAGCGTGTGGTTTTGGGGATATCCGGGTGAAAACGTGTCTGCCAGGGGTAGGGAAAATCGCCTGCCGTTTGCCAGGCGGCAATAAGCGGTACCGGTGCGGTAGCTGGTGTTGCAGTTGGGGCGGCCACCAAGGCTGCAGGCAAGCACGCAAGCAGCACAGTAGCAAACACACTCACAATCTGGTTTGCGGCCAAAGGCGCACAGCCCAAAACAACAAGCCTTGAAAACATTTCTGCCTCAGCGGGGTGGCATACATGGGATCAAGAGTAACGCAATTGCCAGTTTTTGGGTATTAATCCTGTTTGCAAGGCGCGCTGCAGGTCTTCTGGTAAATCAAGGTCTGCACAGGCGGGCAACACCACGGGTGTTTAATTGCGCTTTGTTCAAACGCGCTAAAGTGGTTTGCATCACTGTGGCGGTGCCCCAATCGATTGCTTCTGAAAACACGGTTTTGTGGAGGCTTTGCAGGGCAATCGCTACGTAGCCACCATCTAATGCGGGCACAAAAGCGGGTGCATGGGTTTGGCTGGCAGCGTGCAATAAATGCTGCAAAATGGGTGCGGTAAGGCCAATGGCATCGGCGCCCACCAAAGCCGAGGCCGCCCCGGGCCCACTCTGGGCCAATTGCCACTGCAGGGCGTGTTGCATGCGCTGCCCCAGGTGGCCCTGTGGCTGCAATTGTAAATCGGGGATGGGTAGCGCGTGCGGGGCAAGCTGGTTAAACAAGGTGTGCCATTGTTGCTCCGTGCCGCCGTCGGCCCATAGCACTACTTTTACAGCCTGGCCATTGCACTGTACCTGTGCAAGCAATTCCAGACTGCGGGCAATCAGGTAATACGCCAGCTTTGCGCAGCCTTGCTGACCAAGCAAGGGTTCCAGACGGGTTTTAACCTCCCCGGGTTCGGGGTATTTGGCAAACAGGCCGATGTGCACAGGGGGGCTCATGAACGGTGCCGGACATCGGCATATTTTCTGGCTAAATCGTAGGCAGAGGCACCCCGCCAGTAGGCAAACCGAAAACGCCACATCAGCCAGATGGTGGGCCACAGGCCGTGGCTGTCCCATCTGCGCCCAGAAGACACCACTGGCCCTTGCAGGGGCAGGTAATGTGCATCGGGCTGGGCTTTCAGGGTGGTGCACAGTTCGATGTCTTCCATGAGGGGTTGTTCGAAATACCCCCCAATACACTGAAACAGGTTGCGTGTTATAAAAATACCCTGATCGCCGGTGCAGATGTGGGTAAGCCGCGAACGCCAGTTCATGAAACCGGCCACCATGGGCAAGCCCTTGCTGCGCCCGTGCAGCCGCACATCAAAGCGCCCCCAGTAGCGCACGCCGGCTTGGGTGTTTTGCGCAAGCTGGGTGAGTTGATCCCAAGCCTGGCGGCTTACGGTGGTGTCCGCATGCAAAAACAGCAGCACTTCGTTGCTTGCCTGGCGTGCGCCCATGTTCATTTGATGGGCACGGCCCTTGCGGGTGCAAAGCACGCTAAGCCTGTGGGGGCTAGGCGCGGACTTCTGAACAAGTGTGTGCAGGCATTGTGCTGTGTCATCAGTCGATTCGCCATTGACGACTATCAGCTCGTCTTGAGGGCGCAATATTGCCAGAACGCTGCGTACCTGCTGCTCGATGGTGGGCGCTTCATTAAAAACGGGCATGACAACGCTGATGGACGACATGGGATATCCAGGTTAAAGGGAATTCGAAGGCATGAAAGGCATTCATTGTACCGAGCCCGGGTGCTGTGTATCAAATAGGGTGGAAAAGATACTATGGCATATTTTTCCGGTTCTGCTTTCTTGCCCTGGCGCTGGGGTTGGTCCTTGTCAGCGCATGTTTTGTCGTGGCCTTTAAATTCACCCCCCAAAAAACACCGGCCTGACGCGCATGGCGTTTGTAATGCTTACTCGTATAGGCTTTGTCGCCAAACACGGCCTGATCGTCTTCTCTGAGCAGGTCTGGCAGCTCGGTGATGTCGGCCGTGTTGGCGGGGGTCACCGAGACGGTGTGTACCAGGCCGCTGTGGGCGTCGGCTCCGATGTGCACTTTCATGCCAAAGTACCAGTTGTTGCCTTTTCTGGTCTGGTGCATTTCCGGGTCCCGGGCTTTGCGGGCGTTTTTGGTGGAGGTGGGGGCGTGG
>JAAURO010000092.1 GCA_012032215.1 Limnobacter sp. | reverse complement strand
GGTGTGCGCAGGGTTTTGGGCGGTGGGCCAGGCCGTTTTACCAAGCCTTGCAAGCTGGTTTCGGCAGCGTGGCGGCGCTTGCCCCGTTCCGATTGCGGATTGCACACGCTGCGTTCGTCTATCCAGTTGCCAGCGGCATCGCCATACACACCGGTGGTTGAAATATAGGTTATTTGTAAAAGTTGGGCCTGAAAACCTTGTGCCCGCCGCGCTGTGTGTGCAAGGCCAAGCCTGTATAGCGCGCAATGTGTGCTGGGTGTGCTGGGTGTGCTGGGTGTGCTGGGTGTGCTGGGTGGTGCCAGCCAGATTACACGGTTGCCCAAGCTGGCAAGCCGGGCCAAATCGGCGGTCTTGTCCAGGTTGATGCACAAGGTTTTGCTGGGTGTTGTGTGCATCAGTTCGCGAATGTGTGTTGTACGCTCGGGGTGAGCCGATTCAGGCTTCAGGGTGGCGGTAAAATGCTGGCTTGGATACAGTTTCAGCAAGGTGGTGCCTACCTGGCCGCAGCCGGCAAGCACCACGCGCAATCTGCGAAACCGGCTTGGTTTGGCTCTGGCAAAAAAACGTGGGGCGGGTAGGGCTGCAGTACAGCTTTCCGGCCCGATGTGTTGTAAATCCTCAGAATGAGACAGCAGGTGATGAACCACAGCGTAACTATTTTCCCCAGTGAAAAGCAATTTGAATGCGAAGCTGGTGAGTCCATACTCACCGCCGCTTTGCGTGCCAACCTTATTTTGCCATATGGTTGCAAAAATGGCGCGTGTGGTTCGTGCAAGGCCGATTTGCTGGCGGGCGAGGTAGAGCACAGTGCCTACCAGTCACACGCCTTGCCAGACGAAGAAAAAACCCGCGGAAAGGTGCTTACTTGCTGCGCAAAGCCGCTGGGCCCCATAACCCTGAACGTGCGCGAATTAAAAGGCCTGGGCGATATACTGGTTAAAAAATGCCTTGCCGTGTTAACAGCATTGAAAAACCGACCCCCGATGTGGCCATTTTGAAGCTGCAACTGCCTGCCAACGAGGTGCTGCAATTCAAGGCTGGGCAGTACATCGAGTTTATATTGCGCGATGGCTCGCGGCGCAGCTATTCGCTGGCCAATCCCCCCCAGGCTGAAGGCGGTATTGAATTGCACCTGCGGCACATGCCAGGTGGCGTGTTCACCGATCATGTTTTTAATGCCATGAAGCCCCGCGAAATTTTACGTTTTGAAGGGCCATTGGGCACCTTTTTTCTGCGCGAAAGCACCAAGCCTGTTGTTTTGCTGGCCAGCGGCACCGGGTTTGCACCGCTTAAAAGCCTACTAGAGGATGCTTTTTTCAGGCAGGTAGACCGCACCTTTGTGTTGTATTGGGGAGGGCGCAGGCTGCGCGATTTGTACAGCGCAGAGCTGGCCCGCCAGTGGGAATACACCCACCGCAATTTCAGATTCGTGCCCGTGTTGTCTGAGCCCACAGCCGAATGTGCCTGGCAGGGCAGAACCGGTTTTGTGCACCATGCGGTTCTGGAAGATTTCCCCGATTTAAGCGGCCACGAAGTCTACGCATGCGGTGCACCCGTGGTGGTGTACTCGGCACAGGCCGATTTTACGGCCCAATGCTGCTTGCCGACCGATGCTTTTTATGCCGATGCGTTTACATCGCGCGCCGATGAAGACTCATCGCCCAGATAGGCTTCTCGCACACGTGGGTCGTGCAGCAAGTCGGCCGCAAAGCCTTCAAACTCAACCAGCCCGGAATCAACTACATAGCCACGGTTGCCAATTTCAAGCGCGATGTGTGCGTTTTGTTCTACCAGCAGAATGGTGGTACCTTGCTTGAATACTTTTTCGATGACGGTAAAAATTTTTTCGACCATCAGGGGTGCCAGGCCCATGCTGGGTTCATCAAGTAAGAGCATTTTGGGGCGCCCCATTAACGCGCGGCCAATCGCCAGCATTTGCTGTTCACCACCGCTGAGGGTGCCGGCCTTCTGAAGCCGTCTTTCCTTGAGACGCGGAAAGGTGTCGTACACCTGCACAAGCGTTTCCTGGGCTAGTTTGTCAGGTTGGTGGAAGGCACCGAGCTCCAGATTTTCTTCGATACTCATGCGTTTGAATACACCACGCCCTTCGGGCACAAGCGCCAAGCCTGCGGGTAGTCGCTCGTGGGCTTGCATGTGCTGCAAATCCAGTTTGCCGTGGTCAAAATACATGTGGTGTGCCTCAAAGGGCAACAAACCAGCCAAGGCTTTTAGCGTGGTGGTTTTTCCAGCGCCGTTGCAACCGATGAGGCACACCAGTTCGCCTTCGTTGACATGAAAATTCAAGCCTTTCACTGCTTGAATGCCACCGTAATTTACCGTGAGGCCTTCTACCTCCAGCATTTTTTTTGGAGTGCTTTGTGTGCGGGCCTTCAGCGGGTAATGGGGCCGGTTTTACGGGGGGGGGCTGGGCTTCAGGCATGGTGAAGGCCTCCGAGGTAGGCCTCAATAACTGCGGGTGATTGCTGCACTTTTTTAGGCGAACCTTCTTCGATGACCTTGCCGTAATCCAGCACTGTGACGTGGTCGCAAATCCCCATAACCAGTTTGACATCGTGCTCAATGAGCAAAATGGTTTTTCCATCGGTACGCATTTGCAACAGCAACTCTTTCAGGCGCAGTTTTTCAGTGGCGTTCATGCCGGCAGCGGGCTCGTCCAAGGCAAGCAAATCGGGCTGGGTGGCCAAGGCGCGCGCAATTTCCAATCTACGCTGATCACCATACGACAAATGACCAGCCAACTCATCGGCATAGCGTGCAATACCCACATAGTCTAAAAGCGCGCGGGATTTTTCGCGAATGCTGTGTTCTTCCTGCCGGTGCGAACGGGTTTTAAAAATGGCGCCCAATACACCGTGGCGGTAACGGCAGTGGCAGCCCACCATGATGTTTTCGAGGGCTGTCATCGAACTGAAAAGCCGGATGTTCTGGAAAGTGCGGGCAATGCCCATTTTTGCCACTTCTTCGGGTGCTTTCGGGGAAAACACATCGCCTTTGAACAGAAATTCTCCGCCATCGGGCGTATAAAGCCCGCTCATCAGATTAAAAAATGTGGTTTTCCCTGCGCCGTTTGGGCCAATTAAACCCGCAATAGTGCCCGGATAAATAGAGAGCGACATGTTGTGTACGGCGATCAGCCCCCCAAAATGTTTACTGACTTTTCTGACTTCAAACAATGGGGTGCGCTGAGGCTGGCTGGTTTTTTGTGCCGGACTTGCTGGGTTCATGGGGCACTGACCTTTAAAAGCGGGCTGCTGCCTTTGCGCTTTGGCCACAAGCCTCTGGGGCGGTACAGCATAACCAGCACCATAGTCAGTCCGTAAATCAGCGAACGCAAAACCTCGGCATCCACCAAAACCTGACCAAAGAAAAACTCCTGGAGTGGCACCACGGTGTGTCGCAGCATTTCCGGGAAACCTGAGAGCAGCAGCGCCCCTAAAACAACACCCGGAATATGCCCCATTCCGCCCAGCACCACAATGCACACCACAATAACGCTTTCCATGAGCCCAAAAGATTCGGGGCTTACAAAACCCTGAAATGCCGAAAACATGGCCCCTGCAACACCTGCAAAAGATGCACCCAATGCAAAGGCAAGCAGTTTGACGTTGCGTGTGTTGATACCCATGGCACGGGCGGCAATTTCGTCATCGCGAATGGCTGTCCAGGCACGCCCCAGCCGACTGTGTTCAAGCCGCACACAAATTAGCACAATCAAAAGGGTAAGCCCCAGAAACAGGTAGTAATACAGATGTAGCGAAGGAAAAACCAAGCCACCAATTTCGGTGCTGCGTGCCAGGCTGACACCTGCAATGTGCACGGGTTCTATCATGTTGATGCCTTGGGGGCCATTGGTGATGTTGTAGGGTGCATTGAGGTTGTTCAGGAAAATCCGGATGATTTCGCCAAATCCCAAAGTGACAATGGCCAGATAATCGCCACGCAGTTTAAGGGTGGGCGCTCCCAATAACACCCCAAAAAACCCTGCTACCAATGCGCCAAGAGGAATGATCAACCAGATAGACAAATGCAGGCCATTTGGGGCCAGCGCTGCAATCCATTCAAAGTTGTCGGTTAAATGGGGGCTGGCCAACAGGGCGTAGGTGTAGGCTCCAACTGCGTAAAAGGCAATGTAGCCCAAATCGAGCAGGCCCGCGTAGCCCACTACAATATTCAAACCCAAGGCCAGCATCATGTAGAGCAGCGCCACGTTTAAAATACGCACCCAGCTGTTTCCAACTGCGCCTGCCAGCCAAGGCAGGGCCAGCAATGCAATTGCCACAAGCACCAAACCCAACCACTTGTTTCGCAAAGATTACCCCCTTGGTTCGTTGTAAATTGGGTTTATGGACTTTGGCTCAGGCGCGATCCGAGACTTTTTCGCCCAGAATGCCCGAAGGCCGCAGCGTAAGAACCAATATTAAAACAGCAAAGGCAAAGATATCCTGGTAGTTGGAGCCCAAAAAACCGCCGGTTAATTGGCCCAGATAACCGGCACCCAGCGATTCCACAATGCCAAGCAGCAAACCGCCCAGCATGGCTCCGTAAATATTACCAATTCCGCCAACTACTGCAGCAGTAAATGCCTTCAAGCCGGGCAAAAAGCCCATATAAAAATGCGCAATCGAATAGTTGGCTGCCACCATAACCCCCGCAACACCGGCAAGTGCTGCACCGATTACGAACGTGGCAGAAATAACCGTGTTGGGGTTGATGCCCATGAGGCTGGCTATTTCCGGACTTTCAGCAGTGGCGCGCATGGCTTTGCCAAGCCGGGTTTTGTTGATGAGATAAGTCAAGCCCAACATGAGTGCCGCAGCACCCACCACAATCAACACCTGAATAGGCGTGACAGAAACGCTGCGCTCGTAATCCATTTGCGCAGTGGCAGGAAAGAGCAGGAGTGTGATGGGTTCCGGGGAAAGAGTTTGCGGGAAGATGTGGTAATTTCTGCCCCAAATAATCATGGCCAGTGTTTGTAAAACAATCGAAACACCGATGGCGGTAATCAAGGGCGCCAGGCGTGGTGCATTGCGCAGCGGGCGATACGCCACGCGTTCTATGGTCCAGCTTAGTGCCACACACACAGGCACCGCAGCCAGCAGGCCTACGGTGAGCAAAATGGCACCATGCAAATCGGGATTGACGCCTAACAGTGCCGTGACAGCTGAAAGCGCAGTCAGTGCGCCCACCATAAGCACTTCGCCGTGGGCAAAGTTAATAAGGCCCAGCACGCCATACACCATGGTGTAGCCCAGCGCCACCAGGGCATAAATACTACCCAGTACCAACCCGTTGATGAGTTGCTGCAGAAAGATGTCCATAAAAGATGCGGACTCCACCTTATTGTTTATTTGTTTTGAGTCTAAAACAGTGCGCAGGCTGCTTGGGTGCTTTTCGGCAGAAAGGATAGGTTTTATTTGTGCTTCGCCTGAAGAAGCTGATTTGGTGCTACATTAGGCAGGGCATTCCAATGCCAAAACGCAAAGGCCTTGGCTTGCGTGATACTTCTCTTACTCTGGAGGAAAAAGTGGCGAGACAAACTTTATTGAAATGTACGGTGTTAGGTTCAGCGCTGGGCTTGGCCATTGTTTTTACCCCACTCCAAGCCAAAGAGGTGGTGGTTAAAATTGGTCATGTGGCCCCGTTAAGCGGTCCGCAGGCGCACTACGGCAAAGACAACGAAGCCGGTGCGCAAATGGCCATTGACGACTTAAACGCCATGAAAGTTCAACTTGATGGGGGTACAGCCAGGTTTGAACTGGTCGCAGAAGACGATGCCGCAGACCCCAAAACGGGCGCAATCGTGGCCCAAAAATTGTGCGATATGAAAGTGAAGGGCGTGGTTGGGCACTTGAACAGTGGGACTACCATTCCTGCTTCCCGCATTTATTACAACTGCGGCATTCCGCAAATTACGCCCTCGGCCACCAATCCGAAAGTAACGCGTCAGGGATTTGATTCAACCTTCCGCGTTATTGCACACGATGGCATGTTGGGTGTTGCGTTGGCAAAATACGCTACACAGGATTTAAAGGCAAAACGGATTGTAGTTATCGACGACCGCACAGGGTACGGCCAACCCCTGGCCGATATTTTTACCAAGGCGGTTCAAACCAATGGCGCCAAGGTGCTTGAGCGCCAGTACACCAACGACAAAGCCACTGATTTTTCTGCCATTCTGACAGCGGTTAAGCGGCTGCGCCCTGACCTGATTTTCTATGGAGGAATGGATGCCCAGGCGGGCCCGATGCTGCGTCAAATGAAACAACTCAGTATTGATGCCAAGCTGATGGGGGGGGATGGTATTTGCACCACCGAGCTGATGAATCTGGGCGGTGAAAACGTAGGCACGAATGTTATATGCGCGGAAGGGGGCATGGCCTTGAGCAAAATGCCGGGTGGTCCGGATTTTCAGGTGCGCTACCAGAAGAAGTACAATGCGGCTATTCAGGTGTACGCACCTTTTGTGTACGACGCCACCATGACCATGGGACTTGCCATGAAAGCGGCGGGCTCTGCCGACCCCAAAAAATACCTGTCTGAGCTGAAGAAAATTGTGCACAAAGGCGTAATTGGCACCATTTCATTTGATGAGCAGGGCGACATCAAAAATGGAGCGGTAAGTATTAACACTTACAACAGCAAAGGCAAAACGCCGATCACCGTGATTCAATAAACTGCCACAGGCCAAGCACCCAATGTCACAGGCCAAGCACCCAAGAGGCCAGTTTGTTGGCCTCTGCTTCGGTGACATTTTGCTGTGGCATGGGAATAGGGCCCCAGACGCCTTTGCCGCCGTTCTG
>JAAURO010000091.1 GCA_012032215.1 Limnobacter sp. | reverse complement strand
CGCGCCGCTCAGCGCCAACGCCTCGGGCAAACCCGCCTCAAAATGCGCCATCGCTCGAAAGCAACCAGACGCGGTCGGCCAAGTGCAGCGCCAAATCCAAATCGTGCGTGCTGAGCAAAAAGGCGCGCCCGCTTTTGTGCGCCAATTCGCGCAGCAGTTGCAGCACCTCCACACGGCGGGGCAGATCTAAAAATGCGGTTGGCTCATCCAGCAACATCACCTGCGGCTCTTGCGCCAACGCCCGCGCAATCAGCACGCGCTGGCGCTCGCCGTCGCTCAGCTCGTTCACGTTGCGGCTGGCATAGCTGATTGTGTTCGTCGCATGCATGGCCCAGTCGATGCGCTCGTGATCCAGCGCGCGCAGGCTGCCGCTCCAATCCGTGTGGGGGTGGCGACCCAGCGCTACCAGCTCGCGGGCGGTCATGGCGTCGGTGTTCACGCGCTCGGTGAGGACGACGGCGAGGTGCTTCGCCAACTCGCGTTGAGGCAGCTTGTGCAGGTCGTGGTCGCTCAGCAGCACGCGCCCGCTCAACGGCGCTTGCACGCCAGCCAGGGTGCGCAGCAAGGTGCTTTTGCCCATGCCACTGGCACCCAGCACGGCCCAGCTTTCTCCTGCCTGCACGGTAAAAGAAAGCGCGTGAATTAACGCACGCTGCCCGTGCATTAATGCGCATTCTGTAAGGGCCAGCAAACTCATGCCCGGCCCCTTAGGCCATGGCCCGAGCGCACCAGCAACCAGATAAAAACCGGTGCGCCTGCCAAGGCAGTCACCACGCCCACGGGCAACTGCACGGGTGCCAAAACGGTGCGGGCCAAGGTATCTGCCACGCACAAAAATGCGCCGCCTCCCAAAGCCACTGCGGGAATTAACACGCGGTGATCAGTGCCCAACAGCAGGCGCATGGCGTGTGGCACCACCAGCCCCACAAAACCAATCATGCCGCCTGCAGAAACTGCAATGCCTGTGGCCACGGCAGACAACCAATACAGGCACCACTTCAGGCTCTGAACAGGTACGCCCACACTGGCAGCCAGTTCATCGCCCATGGCCACCATGTTTAAGCGGTTTGCCAATGGCCTGACTGCCAGCACCACCAAGCCAAGCGCGGCCAGCAAATAGCCCCAGTAGTGGCCGTTGATTTCGCCCATTAGCCAGAAAACAAGACCACGGAACAGACCATCGTCTGAGAAAACCAGCATGAGCGACACCAAAGCAGCGCACAAAGAAGACACCGACACGCCCATCAACAACAGCCTTTCCAGCGTGGGCACTTTTTGCAACTGCGCCAAACCGAACACCAGCACAATAACGGCCAAAGCGCCCAGCGCGGCGCCAACAGGAATAAGCACCCCAGCACCAACCGTGCCCAGCAAGGCAAATGCCACACCGCCCAAACCCGCACCACCCGAAACACCGAGAATATAAGGGTCAGCAAGCGGGTTTTTAAGCAAAGCCTGCATAAGCAAACCTGCCATGGCCAAAAGACCGCCCACGCTGAATGCAGCCACTGCCCGAGGCAAGCGCAATTCCCGGAAAATGTAGGCATCCATGGCCGATTGGCCGGTAGGCGAGCCTGTAAGAAGGTCTTGCAGCACCTGGATTAAATCAAGCTGTACACTGCCTACCGATACAGCCCACACCACTACCACCAAGCACAACAAAGCGAGAAGTGCCAGCCTGAACCGGCGTTGCGCGGGGCTTAACATGCACACGCTCTCATTGTGCGGCACCTTTGAATGGTTGTTGTTCTGCATGCCCGCCAGGGATTGCACGCGAAACCCTGGCTTGCTGAATGACACCACACACCAGCCTGGCAGCGCCCAGCAGACGTGGGCCTGGCCGCACCAGAATATCGGGTGGCAAGGTGTGCAGTTGCTGGCGTTGAACGGCCTCAAGGTTGGGCCATTTTTGCCAGCGCTGCAAAGGGTTGCTGGCCCTGGAATAGATGCCACTGTTAAGCAGCAATTGCGGATTAAGCGCCAACACCGCTTCTTCGCCAACCTGCGGAGCCAGCACTGGCTGGTTGGCAAAAATATTAATGCCGCCGCATTTGCTGATGAGCTCAGACAACACATGTTTGCCATTCAGGGTCATGAGTGGTTGGTCCCACACCTGGTAAAACACACGTACCGCAGGCACGGTGTTCGTGTGTGCACGCTTGAACATGTCGGACAGGCTGCGCTGCCATTGATCTATTTTTGCAAATGCAGTGGCATCTGCCTGTACCAGGCGGGCTATTTTCTGAAAGTTGGCGTGCACCGCCGCCAAGCTGCCGGGTTCGCTGACAAAAACAGGCACGTCCGCTTTTTCCAAAAGTGCGAGCTGCCCTGCAGAAATGCCGGAACCCCAAGCCAGCACCAAATCCGGCTTGAGCACCAAAAGGGCCTCTACATCAAAACGAAAGGCATCGCCCACCACGGCCACTTGCGTGGCGGCAGGCGGGAAGTCGCTAGAGGCATCGCGCCCGACCAAGCGCTGGCCCAACCCCAGAAAATACACCACTTCGGTTAAATGGGGTGCAAGCGCCACAACACGCGCGGCGTTTCTTACACACACTTTGCGCTGAAAATCATCTGTTTCGCAAAGAAGGTGCGGGGGTGCGGGGGTGGGTTCTGAATTCGTGACCGCCCAATTAGCAGACTGGGCAACGGCAACACCCGGTGCAACCGCACCCAAGCAAACCCACCAGGCAAAGCAACACCACACAAGCCAACGCACAAGCGCTGCGCTTACACCCTGCCGCACACCTGGTGCCTGTTTGTTAGCCCACATTGCCACAACCGTTTTTCGCCTCTGTGTTTACGCCCTGCGCATTATCGCTGCTTTTGGCGCATGCCTCCAGTTTTCCGAACCGCATCTGCCCAATACACATGTTAGAGTAACGCACACCCACCAAGGAGTAACCCCACATGATTAAAGCCTACGCCGCATTCGAGCCCAAAGGCGACAGCGTGCGCGCGCAAGCGTTATCAACCGTGAATGTAAAGCTTGACTGGAATGCCTACCTGGGCACCCTGGCCCCCAAAGGCCGCCTGCACTTCGTAGGCGCCACACTGGAACCTCTCGATTTACAGGCCTTCAGCTTAATCGGTCAACAGCGCAGTGTTTCCGGATCGCGCGTGGGAAGCCCCACCACAATCAACGACATGCTGCAGTTTGCCGCCCTTCACCAGATAGAACCGGTGGTCGAGCAATTTGGGTTTTCGCAAATCAACGAAGCAATCGCGCACGTAGAAAGCGGCAAGGCCAGGTACCGGGTGGTTTTAGAGAACACCCACAAAGGAATACCTCAATGAATAAACACATGACAAGATTCACAGCAATATTGCTTGCAGTCGGATTTTCCGTGGGCCTTGCCGCTTCAGCCGCCGCTGCAGAAAAAGAGTACATTTTGGCCACGGCCAGCACGGGTGGCACCTACTACCCCGTGGGTGTAGCGATTGCCACCCTGACCAAAATCAAATTGCAGCCCAAACTGAAAATCAGCCTGTCGGCTATTGGCTCTGCGGGTTCTGGTGAAAATGTTAAACTCATGCGCGACAACGAAGCGCAATTTTCCATTCTGCAGGGCCTGTATGGCTACTACGCCTGGGAAGGCACACACGATTTTAAAACCGACGGCCCACAAAAAAACCTGCGTTCTGTTTCCATGCTGTGGCAAAACGTAGAGCATTTTATTATCAACAAAAAATACGCCAAAACCGGCACCCTAGAAGACATCGTTGCCATGAAAGGCAAACGCTTGGCGCTGGGTTCCAAAAACTCGGGCACCCTGGGCTCTAACCTGCACCTGCTAGAAAACCTCGGCCTGAATGCCGAAAAAGACTTTGACCTGATGTACGCAGGCTACGGCCCTTCTGGCGAAGGCCTGCAAGACGGCAGGGTAGATGGTATCAGCACCCCGGCAGGCGTACCTGTAGGTGCGGTTATCAACCTGTTTGCCAAAAATGCCAGCAACATTGCACTACTGGGCTTTACCCCCGAGCAAATCAAAAAAGCAGACGGCGGCATGGACCTCTGGGAGGCCTACCTGATTAAAGCAGACACCTACCCCGGCCAGGAAAAAGACATCACCACCATTGCACAGCCCAACTTTTTAGCCGTGCGCGACGACATTGACGAAGAAACGGTGTACCAGATTACCAAAGCCCTGTATGAGAACCTGCCATTTCTGAACAGCATTCACAAAGCCACCGCAGACATGGCGCTGAACAAAGCCATTGCTGGCCTGCCCGTGCCACTGCACCCGGCGCCGCCCGCTACTACAAAGAACAGGGCATTAAAATTCCGGCCAGGCTGCTCGTGCAATAAAGTACGAGGCACTTTATGACCGAGCACGGGCTAAGGCACCACAGCGCGCAAGCACAATCAGCCGTGTAAAACCACCGTTTGCGCCTCGCCCCGCGCCCGTTCACGAACATTCCCCAAGCGATACACCTGCTCGCCCTGCCCGGTCAAATGCGCCATAGCAGCATCTGCCTTGTTGGCAGCCACAATAATTACCATGCCAATGCCACAATTAAACACACGGTTCATTTCGTCAAAAGGCACGGCCCCTTCTTTTTGCAACCAGGCAAACAACTCGGTTTCTGGCCAGGCCGAGCGTTGCAGTTCTGCCGTGCAATTGGCAGGCAGCACACGGGGAATGTTTTCAAGCAAGCCACCACCCGTAATGTGCGCCAAGGCATTCAAGCCCACTGTGCGCAGCAACGACAACACGGGTTTTACATACATGCGGGTAGGCGCCATCAGGGCCTCGCGCAGGGGTAATCCGTCAAAAACCTGTTCCAGATTGGGTTGTGCGCGCTCAATAATCTTGCGCACCAGAGAAAACCCGTTGGAGTGCACACCATTCGAAGCCAGGCCAAGCACCACATCGCCAGCAGCCACTTTGCTACCGTCCAGGATGTCTGCTTTTTCCACCACGCCTACGGCAAACCCAGCCAAATCGTATTCGCCCGGGGGATACATGCCAGGCATTTCTGCGGTTTCCCCGC
Source organism: Limnobacter sp. (assembly GCA_012032215.1). GTDB lineage: Bacteria > Pseudomonadota > Gammaproteobacteria > Burkholderiales > Burkholderiaceae_B > Limnobacter. The sequence continues at coordinate 1,885 of JAAURO010000091.1, read as the reverse complement.
CAATCAGGGCGCAGCCTGCCTGCTCGCAGCCGGTGGCAATGCCGCCCACTACGCTGGCAGCAGTTTTCACATCCAGCTTGCCGCAGGCAAAGTAATCCAGAAAATACAGCGGCTCGGCCCCTTGCACCAGAATGTCGTTGGCGCTCATGGCCACCAGATCAATGCCCACGGTGTGGTGAATATTCCAGTCGAAGGCCAGCTTGAGCTTCGTGCCCACGCCATCGGTGCCGCTTACCAGCACGGGCTCTTTGTAGCCTTTCGGTAGTTCAAACAAGGCCCCAAAGCCCCCGATACCACCCAGCACACCGGGCCGCAGGGTGCGTTTTGCCAAGGGTTTAATGGCTTCAACCAGGCTATCGCCCGCTTGAATGTCCACGCCAGCGTCTTTGTAGGTAAGGGGAGATTTCATAGGTGTATGGGCGGTGAGTGCGTGCAGGCCACAATGGAGCACAAAATGGATACAGAGCCCCTATTTTACCCGAGTCAGGCTGACAGGAAGCTGGCCCAGAACAGACTGAAGGCAAACAAAGCCCAAACCGGGGTATTATCGTGTTTTACTTGAATCGTTCATCACAACGCGTTTGCGCGTCAAACTCCCCGCATGCAACAGTTGCTTCTTGATGTGTTTACACCGCCCAAGCCCACGCTTGTCAATTTCCTGGTGGGCGACAACGCGCAGGTCATTAATGCCCTGGATGCCCTGGCACAACACCACCAGGGCGCACAGGCTGGCAGCCCTGACTTTCCGGTTATCTACTTGTATGGCAGCCCTGGTTGCGGCAAAAGCCATTTGCTGCGCGCGATTGCCAACCAGCTGGATACCCGGGTGTTGCCCGGCAACAGCCGCTTTGTGTTTCGGCCTGAACAAGGCTGCCTCATCATTGATGACGTGGCACAACTTACGCCCTATTCTCAAGTCCAGGTGTTTAATGCGTTTAACAGCCACGTAGCAGGGACTGCACCGGGTATTATCGTATTGGCAGACGCTCTGCCGCCGCAGGCCCTGCCAGTGCGTGAAGACTTGAAAACCCGTATTCTGGCGGGCCTGTGCCTACGGGTTCAGCCCCTGTCTGACCACGAAAAAACCGCCGCACTTAACCAAATGGCCACAGAACGTGGCTTGCAACTTTCTGAGGAAGTACTGGATTACGCCCTGAAAAACTTCCGCCGCGACATGGGCTCTTTAATAGCGGTACTTGATGGGCTGGACCGATTCTCCCTTGAACAACAAAAACCGGTCAGCCTGTATTTGCTGCGACACTGGATGAGACGGCGCGAAAGCCTGCTGGTAAAACACCACAAATCACACACACCATGAAACTTGCACTCTTTGATCTGGACAACACACTTTTGCCCCTGGATTCCGACCACGCCTGGTTGCAGTTTCTGGTAGACCAAGGCATAGAAAGCCAGGATTTTGCCGCCAAAAACGATGCCTTTTACGCACAATACCAGGCAGGCAAACTCGATATTCATGAGTTTCTGGCCTTTCAGCTTAAACCGCTGGCCAGCCACAAACGAGCTCAACTGGATATCTGGCACGCCCAGTTCATGCACAGCATCATACAACCCGCCATTACCAATGCGGCACTCGATTTAATCGCACACCACAAGGCCGAGCAAGCCGAGTGTCTGGTAATTACCGCCACCAACAGCTTTGTAACCCGCCCGATTGTAAAAGCTTTGGGCCTGGAACATCTGATTGCCACCGAACCCGAAGTCATGGAAGGCGAATTTACCGGCAAAGTACTGGGCACACCCAGTTTTCAGGGCGGCAAGGTTACCCGCCTGCTAGAATGGCTGCATGCCCGTGGAGGCAACTTAGAGTCTTTTGAATCGGTCTGTTTTTACAGCGATTCACTGAACGATCTGCCCCTCCTGGAGC
>JAAURO010000090.1 GCA_012032215.1 Limnobacter sp. | reverse complement strand
TCCTGGTGCTGCTGGCACTCACAGAAGGCTTGTTCGATGAAGTGCCATTGCAGCACATGGGCAAAGCCGAACAAGCGGTTCAGCAAGCGTCAGAAATCCTTCCCGACGCCTTGCACGCCTGTTTCACGCACACAGAAAAGTTAACCCCCCAAGACCGCCAAAGCTTGGTAACACTTTTAGAGGCTACACTGCAACCCTTTGTGGAACTGCAACCCTTTGTGGCGCACACCCCACCATGACCGACAGCACCAGCAACACCGCAGTGGGCCTGCGCCACAAAATCGACAGCGCCACCGAACTGCAAGCAGTGGTGCGCACCATGAAAGCCATGGCCGCCTCCAGCATCGGCCAGTACGAAAACGCCGTGCGCTCGCTCGATGCCTATTACCACACCGTGCAACTGGCCCTTTCTGCCTGCTTTGCACAGCACACCGGGTTGCCAACGCCAAGGCAGCCCACACGCTTGGGCCAGGCTGAGCACACAAGCGCAGTGGTGTTTGGGTCGGATCAGGGGCTGGTTGGAGCCTTTAACGAAACCATGGTCGATTTTTTGGGCCAGACACTGAGTGGCTTGCCCGGCACGCACACCATCTGGGCAGTGGGCGAACGCATTTTTCCAGCCTGCAAGACCGCGCGCTGCCTGTACAAACCCGCTCTGTGCTGCCCCACTCCATTCAAGCCATTACACCGCTGGTAGGGAAAATTCTGGAAGAGCTGGAGTTATTTCTCGAAAAGAAGCACCTCACGCAGGTGTATTTGTTTTACCATCGCCCCCAGGCTGGTGCAAGCTATGCGCCAGAATTTCACCGCTTGTTACCGCTTGATGAAACATGGCGGCAAACCTTGACAGCCATACCCTGGCCCACCCGCCTTGCGCCCGAGGTGATCAACAGCACCGCGCAAGCCATGCCCGCATTTGTACGCGAATACCTGTTCATGTCGGTTTTCAGGGCGTGTGCGCATTCTTTGGCCAGCGAAAACGCCAGCCGCCTGGCAGCCATGCAGCGCGCAGAAAAAAACATTGAAGAACTGCTGGGCGACATGAACCACACCTTTCACCGGCTGCGGCAAAGCAGCATCGATGAAGAACTGTTTGATGTGGTGGCAGGCTTTGAAGCACTGGAGAAAAAGTAAAGCCGGGTTAGACGAAATTTGTCCAAAATAACGAATTAGCTACCATATCGAATATCAGGTCGCGCTAACGATCCTCACGCGTTTGCCACAGCCGTAATAACTTCAATAAATCGGCATCGTTTTGCAGTTTTTTGCTGTCAAACTGAAGTGCCGAGCCATTGCTGCCAAAAGCCTTGCTGTTCTCATTTTGTCAGTAATTGATAAAGGAAAAGGCAAAGATTGTGCATTCTGTAGTACTGTTCCCAAGATTTGCGCTGCAAGAGCTCGGCGCTGCTCCTGTGGATTCAGGTCATGTTGCAGCTTGTGGGGTTGTGGCAGTGCGTCTGCTAGCCCATCTGCCAGTTGACCAGCGCTTGCTGGAAAAAGCGATGGGGCTGCTGGGTTACTACCCGCGGGGCTACAAGGCATTGTGCCGGAGGGCAAAACTTCTTGGCGGCTCCTTAAGACTTGACCTGCCAGGAAATATCGATTTTACGATGTCGCGCAACACAGTCGCGAAGGTATAAGTTGATAAGGCTTTGATAGGGAACCCCCTTCTCGTCTGCCATCTCTTTAAAATAAGAAATGACATCTTCACTTAAACGAATTGTCACTGACTTTTTCAGTTTTGAGGCGTAAGGGTTTTTACGCGACTTCATTTTTGAAAGATCGTATTCTGCTTTCATTGCTCACCACCTTTGTAGTGTTTGCGCTCCGTATTGGTCGCTTTGCGGGCCGAGATAATTCGGATTATTTCACCGTCTGCACGCTCGCAATGGCAAACAAGAAGAACTCGAGATTGATTACTCAGGCCAAGCATAAGGAACCGATCCTCTTGTTCTGAATGCGCTTCATCATAAAATTGAATTGCGTACTCATCGTAAAACACAGACTGCGCTTCTTCGAAGCCAACCCCATGTTTTAACTTATTTGTTGCCCCTTTATGGGGATCCCACTCGAACTTGATCATCAGTACATTGTATGTACATTTAAAAAAACAGTCAATCCAATGCGAACGTTTGCGCTAGAGCAAAAGTGAAGTTATAGCTGAAAAACTAAAAAGTGGCATAGCCTTCGGCTTATAGCGGAAAAAATGTAATATGGCATAGGTTTTGCCGTTTTTTCTTGCCCTGGCACTGTGGGTTGTGGCTTGCTGTGGTTTTTCAGTTAAGCCCCAAAAACAGCCTGCGCTGCGTGCAAAGCCAGCATTTGCTCTTCATCGGTGGGAATTACGAACAACTGAAGCGCACTTTCCGGCAAGTGGATCTGCTTGGGTGCTTTTGCAGCGCCGGGGTGTTTTACAGCGCCAGGGGGGTTCGCTGCGCTGGAGCCTTTTGCAGCGCCAGGGTCTCTCGATTGGCCAAGGGCTTTGCTTGCGGCAAGATTGGCAGCATTCGCAGCAGGGTCTATCCTGGCCCCCAACCAGCTGCATCCTTGGCAGATTTTCTGGCGAATTGGCGCTGCATGTTCGCCAATGCCAGCGGTAAACACCAAGGCATCCAGCCCACCCATGGCCGCAGCCAACCCACCAATTTCGCGCACAATCCGGTACACAAACAAATCGATGGCTTGCGCAGCATGGGGGTGGCCGCTGGCCAGCAACACCTGCATGTCGTGGCTGATGCCCGACACACCCAGCAAGCCAGACTGCCTGTACAGCAAATCGCTGACAGCCTGTGGGCTCATGTGCAACGCTTGCAGCAAATACAACACCACGCCCGGGTCCAGAGAACCACAGCGCGTGCCCATCACCAAACCTTCCAGCGCAGAAAACCCCATGGTAGAGGCCACACTTTTGCCATCCACCATGGCACACAAACTGGCCCCGTTGCCCAAGTGGGCAACCACCACTCTCCCACCCGCCTTAAGCCCCACAACATGTGGCAGCTGGGTAGCAATGTACTCGTACGACAAGCCATGGAAGCCATAGCGCCGCACGCCTGCCTGCGTGATTTCCCGAGGCAGTGCACAGGCCTGCGCCACAGCAGGCTGCGTGGCATGAAACGCCGTGTCAAAACAGGCACCCTGCAAGGCCTCTTCGCTGCAAGGGTGAACCACGGCCACGGTGATGGGGGGTAACTCCTTTACCAGTGCCAACAGCTGCCTGTGCTGCAAGGTTCGGTCGGAAAGCCGAACCTGCATGGGCGCCATTCTGACACGCCGTACTTTCTCGGTGGGAGCCAGCACAAAAGCGCTGCCGGTAATCACGTCTTCGCCATTCTGGTTGGTGCAGCGGCAATCAAAAGTAATGTGGTGCTTGTGTTCGTCTTTTTGCGCCACAGTAAGCCGCACATCTATGCTGTCGCCAATGTGTACCGGCTTTAAAAAGCGCAGGTTTTGGCCCAGATAAATAGTACCCGGCCCCGGATATTCGGTGCCCAGCACCGTGGAAATTAACGCGCCGCCCCACATTGCCATGCGCAATAATGCCGTGAAATTGCGTGTTTTTGGCGTATTCAGGGTCTACGTGGGCAGGGTTTACATCGCCCGACATGGCCGCGAAAAGCTGAATGTCTTCGGGCTTTAACTCACGTACCAAATGTGCAGTGTCGCCTACCTTGATTTCATCGAAGGTGTGGTTTTCTATCATTGGGCGTAAATCGGTGGTTACAGAATTCATCATGAGAAGTACCTGGCTGTTGGGTGTGCAAATACCGGGTTCAAAAAAGTTGCAAGATTTATCAATATGGGCCAAAAAATGGGCAATTCGCTTCCGGCACGCTGAGTAGACGAAGTTGCGTTACGACCAGTTTTGGAGTGAGGCAAGGTACTTTTTGCATTGCAGCAAAATTTGTATTTACATTTGTGCGCACCGAGCGTTATAAAAAGCCGGATTTCACCTGTTTAAGCCAACCACGGCCTCAATCTAAAGTGCTTTATTCGCCTTATGGCGAGTTGGCGTGTATTGGTGCGTTTTGCGCTTCAAGAAACATGTCATCGCAAACCGCCATTTTACGTTTCGGTTTTGCCGATGTTTGTTGCAGCGGCAAAACTGATGTTCTACACCTTGTGGAGTAAACAGATGAAGTTTTATGATCAACCTTGCAACAAAGCCTCTACCGCGGTAGTTCACAAACACCGGCAGGACGATGTTTTTTTGGTCAATTGCAGAGGCGCTTTGCCCGTTTTTTTTCATACAGAGCCGCAGCACCTTTCTGATCTGGATGAAGCCGATTTTTCAGCCATTCTCGACTGCTACCGTGAGGTGGCAACCGCTCAAAACACAGGCAGTAAAACCTACTGTCTCAAAAACATTCCGTGGAAGTTTAAATCCGCACTGGAAGGGTTCGGCGAAGCCAGTCCACGAACTGCGGGCTGGATTGAATCCTGCTACGCGCAAACCGACAGCGGCTACGTGCTGCAAGTCAGCGACATTCCTGAACAAACGCTCAATGAAATACAACGCGTGCTCAGCGGCAACACCCTGCCAGAGTATGCGCGGTACCGTGCATCGCTCGCTTTCGACAAACTCGCGAATATTGCCCGCCCCCCTGTTTTTCATTGCACAGTATTCAACGACACCAAGCATTACTATTTTTACGGAAAAAGGCACGAGCACATTCCGGGAATCATGCTCATGGAAATTGCACGGCAAGCTTTTTACGCACATTTTTACCGCTTCAACCACCACACGCGCGAATCTGTCAATATATCCATTTTAAGCTTTAACTGTGAATTCGGTAATTATCTGCAATCCAATTACCCGCTCTTTGTTCAGGTTGAAACTCTCACCCGAATTGTGGATGGTGCACTGCGGGAAACACAACACCTGCGGGCCACTTTTATACAACGCGACATGCCCGCCTGCACCATTGAAATGACCGGCACACTGGTAAGCAACAAGCTCTTCAAAAAGCTCAGAAGTACAAAACCACCAGCCACCGATGCGTTTTCCACGATTTGCAACGAAACCAAAACCAGTGCTCTTCTGCACAGCGCATGTGGCCGGTTTTTCGATGGCGTGCTTTCGGTGCTGTCTTCCAGTGCGCTTATTGTGCAAGTCTCCGATTTGGGTGAATCCGCCAGTCTGGAGGGCAATTGCAAATTTCATCTTTTTACCCAGCACTTTGGCATGATTGCAGGCAGCGGAACCTTTGCCCCCGACGACCCCAGAAGAAAAGAAGGCTCACTGGTAGTGCACATAACCGACTGGAACAAGGGTGCAGAGGCCAGGTTTAAAGAATTTGTGAAAATGGACTGCTTTTTGATTCAACCGGATGAAATGCTGGCTGAACCTACAGAAGGCATCAGCTCCAGAGGCACCGAAGCCCAGAAAAGCGTGGCATGAGTACGCTTCTTAATCCGCCCTGCCCCCCCGTTTCCAGGAAAAAATGGACATTGAATCACCCGTACGCATGCAATTCAAGCGTGTGTTGTCGCCCATGAAGGTGCGTGGTCACACCATCAAGAACCGCTTGTTTTTTGCCCCCATGGGCCTCGACCTTGCAAACCGCGATGGCACTTTTTCAGACGAACTGTACGAATTTTACAGCGGCATTGTCGAAGGCGAATGTGGCTTTTTAATACTCAGCAATGCCTCGGTTTCACAGGATTCAATACTGCAACCCAACGGCTTGCGTCTGTACAATGAAAAACAGGCATTGTCCTTGCAAAAAATTGTGCAGCGCGCACAGCAGTCTTCTGCCCTGGTTGGCGTGCAACTTCAGCATTATGGCGGGCAAGGTGTAACCACCTACACGCGCGGCAAGGAAATGCTGACGCCCAGTGCAGTACCCTGCGCAGCACTGAAGAAAAAAGACTCACGCTACCGCGTGCGGGCCATGACCCTGCAGGACATCGAGCTCGTTAAAGCCCATGTTTGCCGAATCGGCACGTCTGGCAGAGTTGTCGGGCACGCGCCTGATTCAACTTCAGGCTTCCAATGGCTATTTACTGGGAAGTTTTCAATCGCCCGCCACCAATTTGCGTACCGACCAATACGGCGGCGATGCCATAGCCCGCGGGCGGCTTTTGCTGGAAGTCATTCAAGCCATTCGTGCAAAAATATCGCCAGACACCATTCTCAGCGTGCGCTTGGGTATTGATGACTACCTGGGCCAGGCAAGGCACCATCGCAAGCGATTTCGAACACCTGATTCCGCTGTACGAACAGGCAGGCATGGATTTAATCGAAACTTCCATTTGCGTGGCCGACACTTTTTCAGTGCTTACCGGCGACTCACCTGAGGTAAGCGCAGTCTTGCAGGGGGCCACCAAAACCATTAAAAGCTACTCCACCGTGCCAGTAGGCTTTGCGGGGCTGGTGCGCTCTGTAGAACAGGCAGAAGAAATTCTGGCCAACGGCGTGGCCGATTTTGTAGGCATGGCCCGTGCCTTGTTTGCCGACAACGACCTCATCACCAAAACACTCAGCGGCAAACGCGATCAGATTAACTGGTGCCTGTGGGACGGAAAATGCTTTAAAGACAAATACAACCCACGCTACCAGCGCGTGTATTGCTGCGTAAACCCCAAATACAAGCGCCCTGAATAACCCTGCCTGTTTTTAGGCAACACACAAACAAACAACAGCAAAACAACAGGAATTTTTATGATGCGTTTTACCAAAAAAGTATTGTTGGTTACCGGTGGCACCCAAGGCATTGGCCTCGAAGTCGCCCTGGCGGCAGCACGCGAAGGCGCGCGGGTTACAGTGTGCGGTCGTGACACCACAAAAGGTGAACACGCCGTGCAACAGGCCATAAGCCAAGGGCTGGAAATCGATTTTTCGGAATGCGACGTGCAAGACGCAAACAGCGTAAACCGCATGGTGTCTCAACTCGTGAACAAACACGGCACACGTGGACCTGGC
>JAAURO010000089.1 GCA_012032215.1 Limnobacter sp. | reverse complement strand
TACCGTGCTGAGCACCCAGGCGCTTATTCAAAAAGACAAAGCCATCCTGATTGGTGGCTATCGCCGGGAATCCGAGCTGGAAAACGACTACAAAGTGCCTTTGCTGGGTGATTTACCCTTCGTGGGCAAAGCTTTTACCTCAAAAACCACGCGCAAGGAAACGCTGGCCAGAATGTTTTTAATAACCCCTCGGGTGGTGGAAGAGCCGGTGCACGACTTCCCTTCCACGAGGGCTGCTATCGACAAACTAAAGCTTTCCTTCGATTTGGGCGAAGACGAGGCTCTCAAGCCAACGCCTACGCTCAAGCTGGATCAGGGGTTGGGGAGGTAGTATGAGCGGAGGTGTGGGAAGTAGTACGATTACGCAGGTTGTCACCACGGCTGAAGCCCAGCAGGGGGGCTTAGGTACCCAGAACCGTTCATTGTCGGAAAAAGGCGCCAAGCGCACTGCCGATGCGTTGGCGGCCCATGCCGTGCTGCTGCTCCACCCGCCGCATGAGTCAGCCCCTTCTGAGACAGCAGGCGGGCAAAATAAACAGGCCCCAAAAACCACTTCTGCCGCTGAGCAGGTAGACGCCCAGGAGCTGGCGCAGGCCGTTGCACAAAAAGGCCGCAACGAACTGCTTAAAAATACAGATGCAGCCCGGCGCATGCGCAAGGTGTATTCCATAGTGGTTACTCCCGATCGCAACTTTCTGGCGCTTGATCTGGCAAAACAAAAAACGGCCTTGTTGATCAACAGCAAGTCTGCGGTAGACACGGCGCCAGGCATCAAACCACAGGTGAGGGCCCAAAGAAAGTATCTGTTAATGGAAATCATTGAAGCGGAAGAGCGCGTTGATAATCCCAGGTTGGCCAATCTGGCTGCAAGCCAAAAAAAACTGCTTTTGACGGGCCCTTATGGGGATTACATACAAGCTACATTGGATGCGTATGAGAACGGAACGGTAAAAGCTCTGAAGGCCCCTGACTTAAAGCAGTATGTCCACATGTACCAGGTTGGCGCGAATGTGGTTGGTGGGCCTCAAGAGCGTCTGAAAGAATTGCGCCGTCATTTTGGCGATAAAAATCTCCACTTCCCTATTCAACGCAAAATCGCCGATTGTCAGCGTACTATTGAACGCGAGAAATCAGGAAGTCCCCGGCGTGCGCTTGCCGACCGTCATCATTTAATTTTGAATGAAATTGAAGAACTAAAGGTGTTGGACACGGTGTTGGGAATGGTGAATAAGTTTTTGAGTGGGTATTGTGCAAAAGCCGGGTATTCCCGTGATAGTTTACCCAGCGTGGCTGAATTGACGGAATGCGCGTTGAAAATGTGCTCTTCTGCAGAGCATCTGGTAGGAGTTAACAACACCGTGCGCCTGATTGGCAGCGTAAGCGCAGCGCGTGTAGATCCCAAAAACAACTTCATGACTACTTTTACCAATCAGGTGATGCGATCCGACGTCCTAAAAAACCTGTTCAAAAGCTCCATGTATTACAGGCAAGCCATGGATGGCCTTATCAAACACGTGCGTGCCAATGGCGTGGCGGCAGCGGGGGCGCGTTATGCCACAGCCTGAAACAAGCTCAGCGGCTTTTGAGTTATTGGCTCAAGAAGGTGATTTTGTACTGGCAGCGCCTGGGCAGCAACCTGATAATAGCCAATTCATGTACATGGTGCTGGCTCCAGAGCTGGATGCTTTCCCCTATGAGCCAGAGGTGTGTATGGCAGCCGCGAAAACAGCCAACCTGATTCAAGGAATGCAGCTTTCGTACAAAACCAGCCCCGAACCTTGTTTTGTGCTGACTGCGCCCAAACAGTGGTCTATTTGGGGCAGAAAAAAAGCCGAGTCGGTATTAAAAATTTTCTGTGGGAATTAGAGCGTATCAGGAGAAGATAAAAATGGATCTTTCTAAAACCAACAGCCCAACAAGCACCGATGAGCTGGTGCGCAAAAGAAACGAAAAGCGCACCTACAACCTGGTGCCTCAATTAAAGGCTGCCCATCCTGTACCAACCGCTGCCCATGGCCTTGCGCCCCGCCCGGCGCCTGTCAGGCATAACTCACGCATCGATCAGGAATCTGCCCAGTCGTTCATGGAGCAGGTTTTCTCTCCCGAGAACCAAGCCGATGCGTCTTGTCCTCCTGTGGTCGAAAAGAAATCAGAAATTGATCGAACTCATTTGAAAAATTTTACACTTAATAAACAGGAGGGTTCTAATCAAAAAGAGTTCTCCTTCGAATTGGAAAACGGTGCCTTCGGGCCCATGCACTTAACCGGACACGTTTCAGAAAATGGTGTGGTCAGGTTGAAGCTTAAAACTTCTGGCAAGCTGTCGCCATCTCAAGGCAAGGCGCTTGCTGCAGCGCTTCAGGTGCAACTGGGTAAGGCAATTGGTAAAACTGTGGAGGTGGAAATTGCAAGCCATTAATCTCGTTGAAGGCATGGCCGAAGGTGCGCAAAAGGGCAAAGGCGGGGCTGGTTTTGCGGGGCTTCCCAGCAACCAGGATGTTGCCAGTTTCAAGGCCTTCATGGGTGACCAGACTTCGGGTGAGTCCACGGTAAAGGGTTTTGTGGAAGGTGCGGAAAGAAAGGTGTCTGATTTGGATTTGAACTTAAAAGTCAGTCTGAACAAGTTCAACGCCCGAGACAGCGCGGCTTCCCTGATTGAGGCGCTGCACGTCAGTTCTTTGCGTTCTGTGTCGGTGCAGTTAAGCAGCAAGATTGCTTCCAAGTCGGGCGAGAATTTTGAGCAATTGCTCAAGCAGCAATAGCGATGGATCGGTTTTTCGTATAGAACGCAGTCATTCGTCTGGTGAACATAAAGAGGTTGTTATGGAAGCATTGGAAGTCAGTGAACAGGCATTCAGGTTTGCCGACAGGCATGCGGCAAAAGCGCGGGCGCTTATTCAGCACCCGGATTTTGACAGCAGTCCAGCCATGGGTTCGTTAATGGCCTACGAAGTAAAAATGATGGGCACTATGTGGACATTGGCAGCCAACCTGGTGAAAGAATTGGCTGAACCGCTTAAAAGCATTGTAAATAAATAAAATTGGTTTTTATTGGGTTAAACATTTTTGAAGGAGAAAAAAATGCCAGGTGTCGATGGAGTAGGTGGAGGCGGGGCCCCTCAGGTGCCAGAAATGGATGCTGCTGTGGAAGCGGTGAAACAAGCGGTACTTGAGATGATGGGATTGGATGTGAATTCATTGATTAATAGGCCGTCTCTGGCCCCAGAGGATGGTGATGATGATACATTTTTCTTTGGTCAGTGATTGAGTTGTTTGTTTGGATTTTTTTTGTAAATCAAAGGTTTTTATTTCAAGGAGTTTAAAATGGCAGAGGTAGGTGTACAGTCTCCAGGTACTTGGAGCGCAAAAGATGCGTCAAACGAAGAACATCAGTTGGCGGACGATAAACTAACTGCCGCGCAGACAAATTTCATGGCTATTGTAAACGATCCGGATGCCACGGTGGGTCAGGTTGCGGCGGCGGCTGTGGAGTTCAATATTCAGGCTTCTATCGCTAAAACGCTTATGGAAAAAGCGAAAAAAGACGGTGACTTTGTATCTGATGTATTGCGCCAGGCATTTCAGTAATCCTTTGTCTTGGGTTTGTATTCTTCTCAAAAGTTGGTTTGTTTTTTGGGGTCGCATTATGGCAGTAACCAGTTCAACAGGCAGCACAGGGGGTACTCAATCCACTGGTTCTGAAGACACAGAGTCTAAAAGCCCTGAGCCGGAAGATCAGTGGGATGAAATTCTGGATGCGGTTGAGCACGGCCATATTCGGGAAGCACAGGTTTTGCTAACCGATGTGGATGTGGCATGGAGAGCACGCGATATTCAAAGGCTTTCTGACGATGCGGAAGAATACGGACCCCTTGAATCAGCCGGCACTTCGTTAAGAAGCAAAACCCAAGGCCACAAAGACGGGAAAATCTCACTCAGTGACGGTGAGAAGGATTATCTGCGCCGCGCTAAACAGCTCGGCGGAGACAAAATGGATGCCGATGCCCGAAAAGCGTACAACAAACTCATGGCGGGCCAGGATTTAAGTCAAAAAGAAGCCACGGCATTGTACGGATGGCTGGAGGAAGTAAAAACTACGGTGGTCCCTACCGAAAAAACGTCGGCATGGATCACGGAAGAAATGGGCCGGATGAAGAGCGAATACGATGAGGCTATTCGCACAGGTGCGGATCGCTCTAAAAATAGTGGTGGCTAAGTGCCTAGGGAGAGGTTATGAGTACACAAGTTACTGCACCGGCAGAACCAGTAGTTGGATTGCCCAATTCGGCGGGGGGGGCTGCTACAGTTCCATCACTGGTTGATCAATGGGCTGCCAACAACAACATAAGCGACACTGAGAATTTAACGCCTGAACAGTTAAACAGTTTGATTGAGTTTCTGGAAAACCAAAAAAACAAGCCAGGTGCCCCTAAGGCCCAAATTGAGGCTACGCTAGCCACCTTGCGCGGTTTGCAGGAAGATGCTGCGCCCAGTCCGGAAAATACATCGTTGGGCAACGAGTTGGCTGAAAAGCGCGCCATGTTGGGCTTTGGCAATTTTTGCAAAACAAAGAGGTGGAGGTGCCAACAGATGTGCTATCCACACTGACTGCACAAGTGCAGGCTTTAGAACATGCAAATACAGTATTGAGTTCAGATGTGCCTCCCAAGGGCAGCACGCCAGAAGCCAGCATTCAGTATACCCAACAACAAATTGCCGCCATTGATGGGCTTGAGCAGGCTGGTGTGGATGTTGAAGGTTTGGGTTTGGCTGCGCTGCGCACCGATTGTCAGGCTGCGCTGGATAAATACGACAAATCCATTGCCTCTGGAGTCGATCCGAACACAGCCGCTTCGGTGTTGCGCGGCGAAACGGCGCTTGCAAAACTGGATTACTACACCGCTTCTGGCTTAAGCGACAGCTCGCCGTTGGTGCAAAGCGCCCAAAAACAGCATTAGGTGAAGAAGTGGTGCAGCGGGATGAGTTGCTGGGCGATACCTTTAATACCCTGGATGAATTTGAGCGGCCTGAATCGCTCGACCGCAAGGGGTTGGTGGGGCATGGCAACGATCTCAAAAAAATGCGCGATGACCTTATAACTCAGATGCAAAATGGCACCGCACCTCAGGGTGCCAAAGACACTCTGGCCTGGATAAACGCGCGCCTCGCTATGGTTAACCGGGCAATTACCAAGTGGGATAACGCAACAACACCCACCCAAAGGGCCTCCGCAGCTCAACAAATCTGGATTGAGTTTCAGGTGTTTGATCAGGCCTTTGCCAAGAAAATGGAAAGAGATGCCTATAAGGCAGGAGACAAAGAACTGGCAGATCACTATAAAACACGTCAAAACGCGATTGCTGCGAAAACAAGTGATTTTATTGATCAATTTAAGAAAGTAGACTTTACACCACCCTCTGCCTGATAATCTCCTGGGGAGAACTATGCCTGCTAACGTTTCAACTACTTCTGAGTCGGTTCGTCCCGATTTCCCGGCTTCGGATGTTGGGGTTCCTGCACGTGGCGGCATGTCCGTGGATGTGTTGAGTCTTTATGCCGAAACCATGGAAACTGCTCTGAAAACGGTGCGTGATTCCCTGGAGGGTGTTCTTGAGGGGCTGAAAGGCGCAGAAAAGGCGAAAGTTAAAGCGCTTAAAGAAAAAATCGATGATTTTATTAAACAGCTGGAAAAAAGTAAAAAAGCCGGAAAACTGAACAAGTTTATAAAGGTTTTTACCATGTTGGCCTGCGCTTGTATGGTTGCGGCGGCGGTGGTGTGCCCCACGCCTGCCACAATTGCAGCAGCGATTGTTGCTGTGGGGCTGATGATCGACTCGATTCAAGCCGACTTTCGCGGTGAAGAAAGTGCCATGGGTGCGCTTGTGAATGAAATGGTCGAGTGCTTCAAGGATGTATTCGGCAATGTGGGGGGTATCATTGTTGCCACCATCGTAATGATTTTGCTGATTGTGTTGGCAACCCAGTTTTTGGCTGCTGGAATTGGCGCCGCTGGCTCGGCCTTGGCTGGAACGGCTACAGAGGCAGCCAGTACCGCAGGTGGAGCTGCGGCAAAAGGGGCAAACGCCGGAAGACAGGCAGGGGGTGTTGGTTCTGAAGGTGCGGTCAAGCAGTTTTTGGAAAAGCTAAAAGATGCTTTGACCACCCTGTGCAAAGAGGGGCTGAACCCCAAGCAGTTGCAAGCGCTCAGAGATTTTTTTATTTATCTTGAAGGGGTATTGACTGCCGCACGCGGGGGGCTTGAGTTTTCCGCTGCACACTTGCACTATGAGGCTGCCAAGTTTGTGCATGCCATGGAACTCAACGATGCCGATGCCCAGTTGTTGACCCAGGTAATTTCGCTGCTTACCAGTGACACAGAAAATATTCGCGATGAACTTAGAGGTCTGTTCCGTATGCTGCGCCACTTGTTTTCTTCCGATTCCTGAGTGGGTGGTAATCGCCAACAAGGGCGTCTTGGTTGTTGTGCGGTTTGTTAATTGCGGAATATTGTTGAAGTTTGTAAATTTATTTTTCACCGTTTTTACAGCCAGTAAATACGGGTGTCTGGTTTTAAAGGAGATTTTTTATGGCTGCTAATGTGACCGTGCCTGCAGAAGGGCCTCTTGCTTCTGCAACCGGGCCTGTTACAACCTCGTATTCTAACGAGCCCTTAACTCCTGGGGAAAGACAACAAGCCATGACCTACCTCATGCAGGAAATGGGTCTGAGTGAAGAGTATGCCAATAAACTGTTAAACAACATGCAGCCTTCTGAAGTGCGTGAATTTATGGGTATTGTTACAGGCCAGGACAACATCACCCGTGAAGAAGCAAAAACGTGTGGGGGCTTAGCGATGAAGAATTTGACATGCTTGCAGATGGTTCAGAATACATAGGTTCTTTTACCAATCCCATTTGGCAAAGCTTTTCTGCAACT
>JAAURO010000088.1 GCA_012032215.1 Limnobacter sp. | reverse complement strand
TTGCTGTGTGTTTTTTGCACGTCTGAAACCAGCACTGCTGGCACTGCAATTCTGCTTGCCTGTTCAGGGGCTGTTTCGGGATCGGTTAGCGCAGCGCGCGTGGCTTTTTGACCTGCCCCGATTACCTGCTCAACAGGCAATTCAGGGGTTGTTTGCTCTGCTTGTGCACGTTGGGCGGTGCTTTGTGCATTGGCCGGGCTGCTTGCTGCTTGCTGTATATCGGCTGTGTTTCCCGATTGGCTGGTCTGTGCCTCTGGTGCCTTGCTGTTTTTAGCACCTTCCTGGGCGGCGCCTGGCTCTTGCGGTGCATTGGCCTGCACGCTGCTGGTATGGGTGTTGTTGGTACCCATGGCGGGGCTGGCTGGCTGCTGGGCTATGGGGGCTGGTTTTACAGTGGCACTAGCCTGTATGCTGGGTGCGGCAGCAACAGGCCCTGGCTGCTGGTTTTGCTGGGCAAACACGGCATTGTGCACTGCCGAAGCAACCGGGCTTAAGCCGCCTGCAGGGTTGGGCGGGGTGTTTTTTTTCTGTTCACCGCTGGCCAGTGCTTCCTGCAACTCGCCGTGCAGCTCAGACCATTTTCCACCCGCACTCTGGCCAGCCATGGCGGTGGCAAACAGGCTTTCAAACCCTGAATCAGAAGGCTTTTCGATACCCTTGTTTTTGCCGCTTGCCAAGGCTTTGGCAGCGCTTTGTACAGTGTTGTTGTTCATGGTTTGGCTGCTTAAAGTCATGAAATTTCTCCGGCGTTAACCCGCGCAATGCGGGCTGCGTATTCGTCGTTCATTTTTTGTTCGCGTTTTTCGGCAAGCTGCATGGCTTTTTGCCGGGCGCGTTCTTTCAGTGCTTCAAATTTTTTCTGCTCTACCATGGCGGCTTGCCACACGCCTAGCTGATGCGCCTGGGTTCTTTCCAGAAATTCCAGTTCTCTTGTTTGTTGCTGCACGGCCATTTCAATTTTCCCGCCAAAAGCATTCTGGTTGCGCAACTGAAACCCTGAAACGCCCTGCACTGCAATAGCGTGCATATTGGCCTGGCACTCTTGCTGATAGCTTTGCAACATGGCCAGCTTGTCTTTGGCCTGCGCCAGCTTCTGGCGGGTGCGGGCCAGGGTTTTACCCGCGTCCACTGCGTGTTCTTCGGCCTTTTCCAGAAGAATGTCGATGGCGTTCATGCCTGGCCTCCAAAGCTTTCAGGGCTGAGTTCTTTCAGCATTTTCAGCGAGTGTTGAAAATCTGCACTTTCCTGCATGCCCTGTTGCAAAAATTCCTCAATCGTGGGGTACTGCTCCAGGGCCTTGTCCAGCTTCAAATCGGCTCCTGGTGCATACGCGCCCACTGTAATCAAATCGCGGTTGCGGCGAACCAGCGAAAAACTGGCCTTCACCTTGCGCGCGGCATTCAAGTGTGCTTCAGGCACAATGTTGTGCATGGCGCGCGAAATCGATTGCTCCACATCAATGGCCGGGTAGTGGCCCGACTCTGCCAGTTGGCGCGACAACACAATATGCCCGTCCAGAATGGCGCGTGCCGAATCTGCAATTGGGTCTTGCTGGTCATCGCCTTCGGTCAGCACCGTGTAAAAGGCCGTAATGCTGCCGCCACCCTTTTGCCATTGCCCGCACGTTCTACCAGTGCAGGCAGCTTGGCAAATACCGAGGGCGGATAGCCCTTGGTAGCAGGTGGCTCACCAATCGCCAGTGCAATTTCGCGCTGTGCCATGGCATAGCGCGTCAAAGAATCCATGATCATCAGAACATTGTGCCCCTGATCGCGAAAGTATTCAGCCACCACATGGGTGTAGGCAGCGCCTTGAAGGCGGAGTAGGGGGCTTACATCCGCCGGGGCTGCAATCACCACCGAACGGGCTAACCCTTCTGGCCCCAGGCTGTGATCAATAAACTCTTTGACTTCGCGGCCTCGTTCGCCAATCAGGCCCACCACCACCCGGTCGGCTTTGGTGTAACGGGCCATCATGCCCAGCAACACCGATTTACCTACGCCCGAACCTGCGAACAAGCCAATCCGCTGGCCCTTTCCCACGGTCAACATGGCGTTAATGGCCCGAACCCCCACATCCAATGGTTGCGAAATGGGGTCGCGTTCCAGTGGGTTAATAGGCCGAGATCCCAAGGGCATGCGCCTGTGAATATGCGGTTCGCCGAATTCATCCAGCGGTTTGCCGTTGGCATCCAGTACGCGGCCCAGCAAATCATCCCCCACAGGCAGGTGCTTGGTTTTGTCTTCAGGGCGGTTCCAGGCATGGGCTTTTTTGCCCAAATGAGGCGTAATGGCGGGTGGCTCTTGCGGGTACACTTTTGCGCCTGGTGTCATGCCGTGCACGTCTGTGCTGGGCATTAAAACAGTTTGTTGTTGCCAAAGCCCACCACTTCGGCTTCCAGGGTGGGTGTGCCGGGTTGTTTAACCGTGCAGACGCTACCCACGGGCAGCTTAAGCCCCACGGCTTCCATCACCAGGCCCGCTACGCGCACCAGCTTGCCTACGTGTTCCACCGGGTGCGCCTGTTCAGCAAGGGCGCCGCATTCATCCAGCCAATGCAACAGGTCACTCATCGGAAGGCCCTTCTTCTGTGGAATCAAGCTTGTCCGAGCCCGGTGTGGCTGTGTTTTCTGGCTCGGTTAAAGGCAGATTTTTTCCCAGCATGTCCAGCGCGCGTGCCCAGCGGTTTTCCAGGCTTACATCGGTTTCGCCTTCAGGATGCTTCAGCACAAACCCGCCTTCGGCAAGCTGCTTGTTTTCCTGGGTGCGCAAACCTGCCAGTTCATTGGAATCGCCAAAATGCGCTTTAATCGCATTGAGTGTTTGGCGGTTGGCAACCAGTGTGAGGTGTTCCGGGGCCAAAAAGGCATGTCGTGCATCAGTTGCCGCAAAGCCAGGCCCGCCTGTTCAGGGGCGGCCTGCACCGTGTCCAGCAGCACCTTGCGGGCCACACGCACCGCCAGGTTTAAAACCTTGCCAGCCAATTGTGCTTTAAATCCTTCAAACTCCGATTTCAGCGTTTCGCAGGCTTCCACCAGCTGTACACGCTCGGTTTGCGCTGCTTCCCAACCCGTTTGGTAACCCTGGTGCTGGCCTGCCTCGGTGGCGGCCTGTCGGGTTGCTTCTTCAAGAGCTGTAATACTGGCCTCGCGTTGCTTGAGTTGCTGCTCCCAGCGATACAGCCGCAATTCGGCTTCTGTCAGTGTGTCCTCGTAAGGCACAGGCGGCCTGTTTCGCAAGGCGCCCACGTCACTAAACAGCCTTTCAACGCGGCTGCTATAGGAAGCCCCTATGGTTTTTAAATCCCATGCAGAAAACTCTTCAGCCCTTTCGCCACGAATAATCCGGTTAGACAAAGGCATCTTCACCTCCTCCACCCAGCATGATTTGTCCCTCATCGGCCAAGCGTCTTACCACCTTCAACACTTCTTTTTGCGCCGCTTCCACTTCCGACAAACGCACAGGGCCGCGGCTTTCCAGGTCCTCGCGCAAAGAATCGGCAGCCCGGTTGGACATGTTTTTGAAGATTTTCTCGCGAATCGCCTCGTCAGCACCTTTCATGGCAATCACCAGGCGGTCGGTCTGCACATCGCGCAACACGGTTTGTATGGCGCGGTCTTCCAGGTCCAGCATGTTGTCGAAGGTAAACATTTCATCCTGAATGCGCTGGCTTAGTTCAGAATCCTGTTCGCGAATGTCATCAAGCACCATTTTTTCGGTATTACCGCCCACAAAGTTCAGAATTTCCGCTGCAGTGCGAATGCCACCGAGCGTGGTCTTTTTCAGCTTCTCACCGCCGCTTAGCACCTTGGCCAATACATCGTTTAACTCTGCCAGCGCATTGGGCTGAATGCCTTCCAGTGTGGCTATGCGCAAAATCACATCTGAACGCAGGCGCTCTGCAAACAGATTCAAAATAGCGGCAGACAAATCGCGCTCCAGGTGCACCAGAATAGTGGCAATAATTTGCGGGTGCTCGTTTTTAATCAGCTCGGCGATCGTGCCGGGGTCCATCCACTTCAAGCCTTCAATGCCCGAGGTGTCGCTGCCTTGCAAAATGCGATCCAGCAAAAACCCGGCTTTGTCATCGCCCAATGCACGAGTGAGCACCGAGCGGATGTAATTGTCGGAATCCAGCCCCAAAGTGGTGGATTGCTCTGCCGTGTCTATCAGCTCAGTCGCAATCGCTTCAATTCGCTCTTTGGAAACATCTTTCACACGCGACATTTCCGACCCGATTTTCTGCACCTCCTTGGGTCCAAGGTACTTAAATACCTCCGAAGCCTCTTCCTCGCCCAAACTCAGCAGCAAAATGGCACTTTTTCAAGGCCCGAACTGTTGTCAGAAGTCGCCATGGTGTTGTTCCCTGTCAATACCTGCAGTTACGCATTTTTCGCTTCGCCATTGACCCAGTTTTTCACAATGTTGGCCACAATCTGCGGGTGATCCTTGGCCAACTGGCGCAGGCGCTCCAGCTTCACTTGTTTGGGCGAATTGCCGGGCAGACTGCCTTCACGCTCCAATTGCTCCAACAGCTCTACATCGTTGCCCATTTCGTTCGGCAACAGCGGCACGCGTTTAGGAAGCAGCTCGTGGTCACTGTCAAACGCATCGTTTTGCAGGGGTTTGAGCATGGGCTTAAACAAACCAAACACCAGAATGGCTGCCACCAGTGCTACGCCAATCGGCAACCCAAGCGATTTCACCAGATCAATTGCCTCAGGTTGCTCCCACAGGGCCGGATCGTACTGCTCGGCCTCGGCAAACTTCTGGTTCACCACATTCACCTGGTCTCCCCGGTCGGCATTAAACCCAATGGCCTGCCGCACCAGCTGATCCACCTGGGTCATTTCTTCCTGTGTCAGGGGTACCTGGCGAGCCTCGCCATTGTTGTCCGTGATGGTCTTGTGGTTCACCACCACGGCGGCAGAAATTCTTTGCAGCTTGCCCACCTGTTCCCTGGTGTGCTGTATGGTTTTGTCTACTTCGTAATTCACGGTGGAATCGCGGCGCAGGCTGCCGTTGGCATTTGTATTGGCTGCGCTGGTTTGATTGTTTAAACCGGTTTGCCCATTGTCTACGGCAGGCGCTGTTGACTGGCCCGGTGGCGTGTTAGACAACACACCCGGTATGCCGTTGGGGGACGACACATCGCCTTCGCGCGATTCATTGGTTTGCTGGCTACGGATGGTTGCCTGTGCATTGTCGCCATTGGGCTTGTAGAACTCATCGGTGCGTTCAGACATGGCATAACTCATGTCCGCAGTGACGGTGGCGCGTACATTTTCGCGGCCAAATACCGGGCTTAGAATTTCCAGAATGCGGCCAGACAGATTGTCTTCCACCGTCGCGGTATAGGCCAGCTGCGTAGGGTTCAGTCCCGCTTCCACTTTGCTGCTGTCGGTCAACAAACGGCCCGTCTGGTCTACAATGCTTACATTTCCGGCAGCATGCCCGGCAGGCTAGAGGCCACCAAATGCACAATGCCACTGATTTGCTGGCTCGCCAGACCGCGCCCACCATACAAAGTAAGCACCACCGAAGCCGAAGGGCTTTGCTTCTCGCGAATAAAAATCGAAGGCTTGGGAATAGCCAAATGCACCCGCGCCGCAGACACAGCCGCCAGCGATTGAATCGACCGCGTCAGCTCGCCCTCCAGCGCACGCTGGTAATTCACCTGTTCCTGAAACTGCGTCACACCCAAAGCCTGATTGTCCATGGCCTCAAAGCCACTGACACTTCCTTTGGGAAGCCCCTGACTGGCCAGGGTAAGCCGGGTGTCGTACACCTTGTCGGAAGGCACCAGAATGGCCGTGCCCGTTGAATTGAACTCATACGGCACCTTCAGCTGCTCCAGTGCCTGCACAATCTCCCCGCCATCCTTGTCGTTCAAGCCGCTAAACAACACTCGGTAACTGGCAGAGTTGGCCCACATCAAAAGCGATACCAGCAACCCAATGAGCAAAGGAATGCCAAACAAAATGGCAACCTTGTTCCTTTGGGGCAGCGCCTTGAACCGTTCCTGAAATGCATCAAGAGGGCTTCCCGCTGCCGGGTTAATAACACCTGCGTTGTCTGCCATGCTCGGTAAAACCCACTTAAAACTGTTCTCGACCTTCGTATTCTGGCTGAGCAGGTGTCAATGCAAAGGGGAAAAAGGGGTGTTAACGGCAGCCAATTCTAAAACTTGAGGTTTTTTTTGAAAAAGTAATGCAATAGTCGCGGCATGCAGAACCGGCCTTAACCCTTCGCAAGGTGACGCCCCAGACGGCGGGCACCGATTTAATCGCCGGGAGCCACACCCCAAGTGCCCGGGCAAGAAAGAACTGCAAAACCCATGCCATATTGAGACCTTTGCACGAACCACCCCAAAACACCGAACGGTCAAGTCCCGCCTGTTTATAAACCCTCTTTTTAAACAACTCTGGTTTTTCTTCCTGCCAGTTCTTCATCGCCTGAACCGGTGAAATATCCCCCAACGCTTTTTGAGGAATGTTCTGATTGTAAACCAGCCCATAGTCGGTCAACGTATAGCAGGAAAAGGTGCGAGCAAGGATCAAGCGGTGTTCAATCTGCAAAGCAGCGCATTCCCGATCAAAAACATGTTTTCCAGAAGGTACTTTTTCCCTGCAGGTAAAGCGGTCGGTAAACTGAGTACCGTTGTCTGTTAGTATCTTCTGGATGTGAACAGGTGAAGCATTGTGCAGGCGGTGCAGTGCACTTCTACTGGTTTTGGGGTTGATAAACTCGCGGGTAACGGTCAGTAAATCGTCCAGGGGCAACAGCAAGGTGGTACGCAGTAACACAACCAGGGCTTCCTCCTCGGGTGTGAGGGTGGTGTGCAGGCGTTGGTGTGAATTTTGTTGCTTATGCCGTTTGTTCCTGTGCGGTTTTGGGGGCTTGCTGTGGGGCTTTGGCTTGTTGCTGTAGAGTAGCTAAAATGTCTCTGCTGCGGAACAGGGGCCAGCTTCTTTTTGGAAAGCTATTCACAC
>JAAURO010000087.1 GCA_012032215.1 Limnobacter sp. | reverse complement strand
GCTGCACGTTGGGATCATCGGACGTTAAGCGGGAGGTCAATTCTTTAAGCTGGTCGTCCAGGCGCATGTCCAGAATATCCACCACCATGCGCCAGGGGTTTTGGAGGGCAAAATACTTGTATTTGAGGGCACCTTGGTGCTCCAGGGTAACGCGGGTGTAGTCTTCGGCGGGCCACAGGCGCACATCCACCATGCGCGAGCTGGTGGCTGCCAGGGCGCTAACAGGCACCAACTTGAGTAAAAAGCCAGCCGCAGCCGTTTTAAGCAGAGTTCTACGTGTGTTCATTGTTGTGTTTTGACTCCATGCAGGCCACGGCCCGCTCTCCCTGTTCTGACATTGCCTTGAGCGTAATGCGCCTGGATTCAAACAGGCCGGAATCCGGGTTTTGCAGGTATTCCAGCTTGATGTCCAAATCGGGCTTGGGCAACACCCCTTTTGCTTTTTCCGGCCATTCGACCAGACAAATTGCGTTTTCTTCGAAAAAATCTCTAAAGCCAGAGTCTTCCCATTCATTCTCATCGAAGAAGCGATAAAAATCAAAATGATAGATAGAATACCCAGAAAAAGTGTAAGGTTCAACCAACGAATAGGTGGGACTTTTGACCAAACCAGTAATGCCCTGTTCTCTTAAAAAGGCCCGAGACAAGGTAGACTTGCCAGCACCCAGGGGCCCAGACAAAAAAATGACCAAGGGCGCCTGCACGCACTGGGCCAGATTTTGGCCTACACTTTGGGTGGCTTGGTCGGAAGGTAAATTCAGAGAGAGTTTTTCATTAATGCATGACCCCCAGAAAAACTGGTCTTTGTTACAACGCGTGGCCTCTGAGTGCGGCATTGAGTGCCTAGGAGTAACCGACACCGGGCTGTCTCATTGCAAAACCCACCTGAACGACTGGTTGAACAACGGAATGCATGGCGACATGGACTACATGGCTCGCCATGGGGAAAACCGCCTGGATGCCAATGCCATTTTGCCGGGTGCCACACGCATTGTATCGGTACGGATTAATTACCTGGCACCTTCTTTTCTGGAAGGGCAAACCTCCACGCAAGCCATGGAGGGTGCGCTGCAAAACGTGCTGCACGGAAAACCTTACATTAGCCTGTACGCCAGGGGCAGAGATTACCACAAGGTGATTCGCAACCGGCTGGCCAGGCTGGCAAAGCGGATGCAGGAATACACGGGGCCTTTCCGTTTTCGGGTGGCCTGCGACAGCGCCCCAACGCCCGAGGTGGAAATTGCGCGCAAAGCCGGGCTGGGCTGGCGGGGCAAGCACTCTTTGCTACTACACCCAGACAGGGGTTCGCTGTTTTTTCTGGGTGAAATTTTTACCGACTTGCCTTTGCCGGCCAGCCCGCCCTTTGACAAGCAGCACTGCGGCCAGTGCCGTGCCTGCATGGACATTTGCCCAACCCAGGCGATTGTAAAAGAAGGTGTAGTAGATGCCCGGCGGTGTATTTCTTACCTGACCATTGAGCACAAGGGGGCTATTCCGGTGGAATTTCGCCAGGCCATTGGCAGCCGGCTGTACGGGTGCGATGACTGCCAGTTGGCATGCCCCTGGAACAAGTTTGCGCAGGCTGCCACCGAGGCGGATTTTGAACCCCGCAACGGCTTTGAGAAGCCTGCGTTGGCTGGAATTAGCTGGGCTGGGACGAGGCCACTTTTTAAAAAAACCGAGGGCATGGCAATGCGCCGCATTGGATTTGAGCGCTTTGCGCGAAATGTGGCCGTGGTGGCTGGCAACGTGGGGCCGCATGAATCGGCAGAGGCTGTGCTTCAACTGGAAAGCGCATTACACGCCCTGCTTGCACGCTGCTCTGCCCTGGTGGCTGAGCATGTGCATTGGGCGCTGGGCAGGTTGGCTACAGCTTCTCGATCAGCTGGGGAATGACTTCGAACAAATCGCCGACCAAACCGTAATCGGCTACGCTGAAAATGGGGGCATCGGGGTCTTTGTTGACAGCCACAATAACCGTGGAGTCTTTCATGCCTGCCAGGTGCTGAATGGCGCCAGATATGCCAAACGCCATGTAAAGCTGTGGGGCGACAATTTTGCCGGTTTGACCTACCTGCCAGTCGTTGGGAGCATAACCTGCATCTACGGCGGCACGCGATGCACCCAGCGCGGCATTCAGTTTGTCAGCCAAAGGATTGAGCAGGGCAAAATTTTCAGCAGAACCCAAACCCCGGCCACCCGCAATAACCACGTTGGCTGAGGTGAGCTCGGGCCGCTCGGACTTCGCCATTGCGTGGCTTACAAAGCAGGACTTGCCGAAATCGGCCACGGGCGGCAATTGCTCAATGGGGGCACTTGCGCCTTGTTTGGTTACGGCATCGAACGCGGTGGTGCGCACGGTAAGCACTTTGGTGGTGTCGGTGGATTGCACGGTGGCCACTACGTTGCCTGCATAAATGGGGCGCTCGAAGGTGTCGATGCCCAGCACGGCGGTAACTTCTGAAATTTGGGCAACATCCAGCCTGGCAGCACGCGTGGCATGACATTTTTTCCCATGCTGGTGGCTGGGGCCACCAGGTGGCTGTAGGCAACTGCCACCGCCAGAACCTGGGCGGCCATGTTTTCGGCCAGCTGGTGTGCAAGGGAATCGCCATCGGCGCACAGCACCTTGGTAACACCTGCGGCCTGGGCTGCGCCTTGGGCTGCTGCTCCACAGACCTTGCCAGCCACAAGCACGTGCACATCGGAATCGATTTTCAGGGCTGCGGCAATGGCATGCAGAGTGGCAGGTTTTAAGCTGACGTTGTCGTGTTCGGCAAGGACAAGAACGGACATGGTGGGGAAATCTCCTGAATTTTTACAACTACCCGCGACAAGGCGCCGGATAAAAAGCCTGGTTAAACAAAATTCCTACACCACTTTGGCTTCGTTTTTGAGTTTGTCTATCAGTGCATCGACATCAGGCACCATAACGCCGGGTGCACGCTGTGGCGGGTCGCTGACCTTAAGTAGCCTGATACGGGGCTCTACCTCTACGCCCAACTCTTGCGGGCTGAGGGTTTCGATGGGCTTTTTACGCGCTTTCATGATGTTGGGCAGGGTGACATAACGTGGTTCGTTCAGACGCAGGTCGGCGGTAATGACCGCGGGCAGTGTAAGCTGCAAGGTTTCCAGGCCGCCATCCACTTCGCGGGTAACGGTGGCTTTACCATCGGCGATTTCCACCCGGGAGGCAAATGTGGCCTGGGGAAGATCAGCCAGGGCAGCCAGCATTTGGCCGGTTTGGTTACAGTCGTCATCAATGGCCTGTTTGCCCATGATGACCAGCCCGGCGGACTCTTTATCCAGCAGGGCTTTGAGCAGCTTGGCCACCGCCAGTGGTTGAAGCTCTACATCGGTTTGCACCAGAATGCCCCTGTCTGCCCCAATCGCGGCTGCGGTGCGCAGCACTTCCTGGCACTGCGGTCCGCCGCAGGAAACAGCTACCACCTCGGTGGCAATGCCTGCCTCTTTCAGGCGCACGGCTTCCTCCATGGCAATTTCATCGAAGGGATTCATGGACATTTTTACGTTGGCAATGTCCACATTTGTGCCATCGCTTTTGCAGCGTACCTTGACGTTGTAATCGACTACCCGTTTGACAGAAACCAGAATTTTCATGGGGGGACCCCTTTGTGCGCACGGCTGCTACAGGAACTACCGCTTTTAATGTCAAAAGAAGCGGCGATTTTACCTGCTAAACCACCCGGTGCCAAGCGTATGGCATGGTTCCGTGCATGAAGCTGCGGTAATTGTCAAGGCTGCTTTACACTAAGGGGGTTACCACTCAGTGCCTTGCCCGTGCCGTTTAATGATCAATCCCGAACCAGTCCGGTGGTTTGGGTAACCCCGCTTGTTGGAATTATTCTTTTCATTCTTGCAATGGGTGCGTTTTTTTATACCCTGCATTCCGAAGATCAGGACCAGGCACGCCTGAGAACCATCCGCGATGTAGAGCTGGCACGACAAAGCATTCGCACCCGTCTGCTTAGCCTGCAAGAACGACTGAGCCAGCTGGCACGTTCCATAGACGGTGCCGATACCGACAAAGCGCTGTTTCAGCGCCAGGCCAAGGCCTTGCTTTCGGATACGCCCGAGATGTCTTCGGTGGCTGTTCTGGATACCCGGCGCAACATTCGTATGCTGAACCTGCATGCTTCTTCGCCGCTTAATCGCAGCCTTCAAGAGGGTTCGCAGGTGGGCGGTGCCGAAACCATCTGGGCATTTGATTCGGCGAAATCGACAGGGCTACCGGTGTTTTCTCCTCCTTTCCTGGGCCCCGGAAATGGCGTTTACATGGAAATTCATTCGCCGGCCTTTAAAAACGATCATTTTGTGGGCACCGTGGTGGCCACCATTCCGTTCACGGCCATGCTCAACGATGCCGTGCCCGAGTCGTTCACCAAGCTGTATATGGTAAGCATTGTGGATGCGCAGGGCAAACTGATTGCATCGAATGCCAGCCGCCAGATAGACCGGCCCAAAATGAGCCACGAGGTGGTTCTTTCGCCGCCCGGTCATGGCCTGAAACTGCGTGCGGTGTTGTACAAAACGTCTGCTGAACTGTTCTCCAACATGCTGGCCTGGACAGTGCTGGGGCTTTCTGCCCTAATTGTGTGGAGCTTTATTTTGCTGTATCGGCATTCCAAGCTGCGCAATCAGGCAGAAAAACAGCTTCTGGCGGAAACCAAGTTTCGGCGTGCCATGGAAAATTCGGTCATTACAGGCATGCGTGCCATTGATATGGATGGCCGCATTACTTACGTGAACCCCGCTTTTTGCAAAATGACAGGTTACCGCGAATCTGAACTGGTGGGCATGCTACCGCCCTTTCCGTACTGGCCTGAAAAGTCGTATCGTATTCAGGAAGAGGCGCTGCGGCTGATTTTAGCCGGGCAAGCACCGCGCCAGGGCCTGGAGGTGCAAATCAGACGGCGCGACGGGTCGGTGTTTGATGCCCGCATGTATGTTTCGCCGCTGGTGGACAGCGAGGGCAAGCAATCGGGCTGGATGACTTCTGTGACCGACATTACCGAACCCCGCCGTGTGCGCGAAGAACTGGCCGCTGCGCAGAAACGTTTTGTGCGCATACTGGAAGAACTGGATGCCGCTGTAGTGGTAGAAGAACCCGATGCCCCGACACGCCCCCCTATTTTTACCAACCGCCTGCACCGTGAATGGTTTGCCCAGGCTGCTCCCCCTATTCAGCAACGCATAGGCGGCGCACAGCGTGGTTTTGAACCCTTTGAGTGGCTAAACCCGGTTACGCAGCGGTGGTATGAAATTCGCCGCCGCGCCATTTTGTGGGTGGATGGGCAAACGGTGATTATGCAGGTAACCACCGACATTTCCAGCCGCAAAGAAGCCGAGCAAATTAACCGCCAACAGCAGGAAAAGCTGCAATTTACTTCGCGTTTGATGACCTTGGGCGAGCTCGCCTCTTCCTTGGCCCACGAGCTTAACCAGCCCCTGACCGCCATTGCCAATTACACCACGGGCGGAGCAAACCGCTTGAAAACAGGATCGGTAAAGCCTGCAGACCTGCTTCCGATGCTGGAAAAAGTGAACGCGCAAGCGCAGCGTGCTGGCGATGTCATTCGCCGCATTCGCGAATTTGTGAAGCAGCAGGAGCCCAACCGCAGCCCATGCAAAATTGACACCATCATTCAGGATGCGATCGGGTTTTCCAAGCTGGAAGCCAAAAACCATGCAGCAACCATTGAGGTAAACAACCCCGACCCGGAACTGGTGGTCATGGCCGATGCGATTTTGATTGAACAGGTGCTGATGAACCTGATTAAAAACGGCATTGAAGCCATGGCCAACACCCCTTTTGAAGAACGGCGCGTGTTGATTCAGATCAGCAGCACTCCGCACTTTGTGTTAACGGAGGTGTACGACCGAGGCGCAGGGGTGCCCGAAGACATTCGGGAAAAACTGTTTGAATCGTTTTTCACAACCAAATCAAACGGCATGGGCATGGGCCTGAACATTTGCCGCACGATTATTGAGTATCATCAAGGGCAGTTGTGGGTAGAATCGGCCACAGGCGGGGGAAGCGTATTTAAATTCACGCTTCCAACGCACCCCAAAAACACAACACCCACCCAATCTGGCCCAAGCAGTAAGGAACACGACGCATGACCGAAAACAACCACGCCGATCAACCAGCGAACGTTGAAACCGTTTTTATTGTAGACGACGATGAAGCCGTAAGAGATTCCCTGCAGTGGCTAATCGAACCAGAAGGTTACCGGGTAGTGACCTTTGAAGACCCCGAGAAATTTCTGGAAAGTTTTACCTGGCCACAGGTCTGTGTGCTGCTGCTGGACATTCGCATGCCCAAGCTTTCTGGCCTGGAAGTGCAAAATACCTTGCTGGAAAGAGGCCAAGAGGTACCCACCGTATTTATTACTGGCCACGGCGATGTAAACCTTGCCGTTGAAACCATGAAACAGGGGGCAGTAGATTTTCTGGAAAAACCCTTTGACGAAGCACGTATTCGCAAACTGATTGACGAGTACATGGAACACTGCCGCCATTTGGTGGCCGATGCCGAAATTGATTCGCGCATTAACCGCCTGTACGCCAAACTGACCAGCCGCGAACTGCAAGTACTGGAGCGCATTATTGCCGGGCGGCTAAACAAACAAATAGCCGATGATTTGCAAATCAGCATTAAAACCGTAGAAGCGCACCGGGCAAACATTATGGACAAGTTGCAGGTAACCACGGTGGCAGACCTGTTAAAAGTGGCGCTGAGAAAATCGCCCAATCTGGCCGCACCGCAATAGTGCCGATGTGTGTCTTGCGCTTGACGGTGGCAACACAGGCGCCAACTCGCATAAACGGCTGCAAAGTAAACACATTCATTTTTAACAGGGTATTTTTTGCATGACCGCACAACTGATTGATGGCAAGGCACTGGCCGCAAAGCCTTCGGCAAGACCAATCGCCCAACGCGCACACGAATTAACCACACTCGGCCACCAGCCTGGTTTGGCCGTGGTGCTGGTTGGCGCAGACCCGGCCTCGCAGGTGTATGTGCGCAACAAGGTGCAAGCC
>JAAURO010000086.1 GCA_012032215.1 Limnobacter sp. | reverse complement strand
AAGCCGCGCACAGTGGATTTGTACGAGGTTTTTTGCGCGGTGCTTTATCTGTTGCGTACCGGTTGCCAGTGGAGGGCGTTGCCGTCGGACTTTCCGAAGTGGCGCACGGTGCATTCGTATTTTTCCAAGTGGAGTGAGCAGCGCGAGGGTGGTAGCCTGCTGGAGCAGGCATTAAAAAATCAGGTTGGCGCGGCCCGAGAGAAACAGGGGCGAAACGCACAGCCGACGCTATTTATCGTCCCAAGGATTTCCTCATGCTGTGACCATTACAACAGCCAACGTGACTAGGTCCATTCTGCCAACTTTACCTGATGGTCTCAACCTCTTGAAGGGCGCGCTCGAGATGTTTTCCTGGCCGCCTCAAGCGCCTCTGAAGCGCTATCCTCGGCAAGCTTCTGCGCCCAATTTGTTTTGTTAATCATTAATTGCTCCGTGATAGCTGACAGCTCTATTCACGCTCTAAAAGCATGAAAAGCCAAGTCGCAGGGTTTTTGGGGGGGGTTCGGTGGGGTGAGGTCAACAGCCCAAAGCAAAAAGCCCCGCGTGGTGCGGGGCTGCGGGCATACTCATGTGCCCATGAGCAAGTTAGTACAGGATATTTTGGCGGAGAGGAAGGGATTCGAACCCTCGATCAGGTTTTTGACCCGATGCTCCCTTAGCAGGGGAGTGCCTTCGACCTCTCGGCCACCTCTCCGGTAAGCCATGCATTATACAGAAATGCAGCGGCTTTACCAGTTAGTGCTGCTCTTTTTCCAGCTCGAATGCACGGTGCAGCGAACGCACGGCCAGCTCCATGTATTTGTCGTCGATGAGCACAGACACTTTGATCTCGGAAGTCGAGATCATTTGAATGTTAATGCCCTCTTCCGAAAGCGTTTTAAACATCAAGCTGGCAATACCCACATGCGAACGCATGCCAATACCCACAATCGATATTTTGCACACATTGGTATCACCAGCCACTTCCCTTGCCTGCACAGCCCCTTTTACCTGGTTGCTCAGTAGCTCCATGGTTTTGTTGTATTCGTTGCGGTGCACGGTAAAGGTAAAGTCGGTGGTGCCGTCTACCCCCTGGTTTTGAATGATCATGTCCACGTCAATGTTGGCAGCAGCCACATCGCCCAAAATCTGGTAAGCAATACCGGGTTTATCGGGCACGCCGCGCACCATTACTTTGGCTTCGTCGCGGTTAAACGCAATTCCAGAAACAACGGCTTGTTCCATGTGTTCATCTTCCTCAAAGGTAATCAGGGTACCCGATTTGGCCTCTTGCCCAAGAGGCATGTCGGGGTCGGTCAGGCTAGACAGCACGCGCGTGGGCACGCGGTATTTGCCGGCAAACTCTACTGAGCGAATTTGCAGCACTTTGGAACCCATCGAAGCCATTTCCAGCATTTCTTCAAAAGACACCACACGCATGCGCCGGGCTTCGGGCACCACGCGCGGGTCGGTGGTGTAAATGCCGTCTACATCGGTGTAAATCAGGCATTCAGCGGCATTCATGGCAGCGGCAATGGCCACCGCAGAGGTATCCGAACCACCCCGACCCAAAGTGGTTAAGTCGCCATTTGCGTTAATGCCCTGAAAACCGGTAATAATAACCACCTTGCCAGAATCCAGTGCTTTGCGCACGTGGGTGTCGTCTATGGATTCAATGCGGGCTTTGTTGTGCGAGGCATCGGTGCGCACCGGCACTTGCCAGCCGCAGTAGCTAACGGCATCTACGCCCAAGGCTTTTAAGGCCATCGACAGCAAAGCCACCGAAGCCTGCTCGCCCGTACAGCACAGCATGTCGAGTTCGCGTGGGTCGGGTTCGGCCTGAATTTCCCGGGCAAGGCCAATCAGGCGGTTGGTTTCGCCTGACATGGCTGAAGGCACCACCACCATTTGTTTGCCCGCTTTGTGCCACTTGGCAACACGGCGCGCTACATTTTTAATGCGCTCGGTAGACCCCATAGAGGTGCCACCATATTTGTGGACTATCAAAGACATTGAACTTTCCTGAATGTACAGACTTCCTGCTAACCAAAAAAAACCGTTACTGATTGGACGAATACCCCAAATTCATTTGCAAACCACCTGCTTCGTTAACCTCTGGGTGCTGCTTGGCGTATTCGAGTTTGTCGAGGTATTCGGGGGTAATATCGCCGGTGATGTACTGCCCATCAAAGCACGAGGCATCAAACTGCGTTAAATCGTGACGTAAATCGCTTACGGCTTTTTTCATGTCTTCAATGCTTTGGTAGTACAAGGCATCGGCGCCAATTTCGCGGCAAATTTCTTCGTCGGTGCGGTTAGAGGCGATGAGTTCATCGCGCGTGGGCATGTCGATTCCGTACACATTGGGGTAACGCACAGGCGGTGCTGCCGAGGCAAAAACAACGCGTTTGGCCCCTGCTTCGCGAGCCATTTGCACAATTTCCCGGCTGGTGGTGCCGCGCACAATGGAATCATCGACCAGCAATACATTTTTGCCGGCAAACTCGACTGCGATGGCGTTCAGCTTTTGGCGCACACTTTTTTTGCGCACTGCCTGCCCAGGCATGATAAAAGTGCGCCCGATATAGCGGTTCTTAATAAAACCCTCTCGGTAAGGCACATTCAGGCGGTTGGCCAATTCCAGTGCTGCAGGGCGGGAAGAATCGGGAATGGGCATTACCACATCAATTTCGCCAACAACCAGCGTGTTTTTAATTTGTGCCGCCAGGTATTCGCCCATTTTTACACGGGCTTCGTACACAGGCACCCCATCCATGACTGAATCTGGGCGTGCGAGGTACACGTATTCAAAAATGCACGGATTGAGCGAGAATTTTTTGGCACATTGCTGGGCGTAAAGTGTGCCGTCCATATCCACGAACACGGCTTCGCCGGGTTGAATGTCGCGCACAAACTGAAATCCGCTGCCAGCCAAAGCCACCGATTCCGAGGCAAACATGTATTCGGTGCCCTGATCGGTTTCGTTTTTGCCCAGGACCAAAGGGCGAATGCCGTGCGGATCGCGAAAAGCCAGCAACCCGTACCCTGCAATTTGTGCGACACAGGCGTATGCGCCGCGTGCCCGTTCGTGCAGGCCAGCTATTGCCTTGAATACGGAAGCGGGCTCCAGGGAATAACCCGGTGCACAGTTTTGCAATTCGTGGGCCAGTACATTCAGCAATACCTCGGAATCTGAACTGGTGTTGATGTGCCGCCGGTCGTTTTTAAACAGCTCGGCTTTCAGCCTTTCGCTGTTTGTTAAATTGCCATTGTGGGCCAGCACAATACCGTAAGGGGCATTCACATAAAACGGCTGGGCTTCATCCTGGCTGGCAGCAGAACCCGCCGTAGGGTAACGCACATGACCAATACCAATGGGGCCCATAAGCTGGCGCATATTGCGAGTTCGAAACACATCGCGCACCAGGCCGTTGCCTTTAAACATGCTAAAAGCATTGTTGTGCCCGGTGGCAATACCCGCCGCATCCTGACCACGGTGCTGAAGCAGCAGCAGGCTGTCGTACAACACCTGATTGACCGGAGTCAACCCAAAGACACCTACCACTCCACACATACCACTCTCCTAGTAACGCACCCACCTGGCCACTTCATAAGGCAGGTAGGGTTTAACTTCCTTGACGGTTTGAACTGCCAGCGGTGCAAACCGCGACTCTTGCCAAAACTGCTTTTGCGGCAACGAGGTAAAACCCGCTGCAACCACCAACAGCAACACAATAAATACACCTCGACCAAAACCAAACAGCACCCCCAGCCCGCGGTCCAGAAAGCTTAAGCCCGCGGCTTGCACAATACCAGTAAGCAGACGTATGAAGATGGCCCCCACAACCAGGCTGCCAAAAAATGCGGCCGCGCAACCCAACAAGGCTTTCATGGAGGGGCTAAGGCTTGCTGCCCAGTCCAGATACACCACCAAAGTGCCCCCATAGCGATTGGCCACCCAAAAAGCAAACACCAGGTTAACCAGCGACAACACTTCTTTGACCAAACCCCGCATGCCGCCCAAAATTGCGGACAACACCAGCAGGGTTAAGAGCAGGTAATCAAAACTGGTCACTTGAGCACTTTCCCGTTGTAACCCTTAGCAGCCAATGCCTGTTTGGTTTCGCGGGCTTTGGATTCGCCAGTAAGCGGGCCTACGCGCACCCGGAAAATAGGGCCTTTGTCGGTACTGACAGACTCTACCCTTGAGTTGAATCCTGCGGAATTAAGTTCATCTCGCAAGCCATCTGCCCGTGTTTTATCGCTTAATGCAGCCACCTGTACCCACAGCACAGGCTCTGCCTTGGCAAACTGGGCAATGGGATCTGGGGTGTTTTGCGCAGGCTTGGTGACTTCCTTGCCAGGCTTTGCTGCTTCTTGGGCAGCTTCCTGGGCAGCTTCTTTGGCTGGCTTGGCAGCCTGTGCACTCGGAGCAGGCTTTGAGGCGGGTTCTGGTTCAATAGCTGCTGGTTCAATGGCTGGTGGCTCAACTGGGGCTGGCTCAATAGCTGCGGGCTCGTCTGGTGTGGTCTGGGCAGTAGTGCTTGAAGCAACCGGGCTTTGCACGTTTTGCTCGGCAACCGCTGGATTGTCTGAAATGGTTTCCGGGTGCGAAGGCACCACCAGCTCGATTTCTGCGGGGGTGCGCTTGGGCTGCTCTTCCACAATAGCGGGCACTACAATAACCGCAGCAAGAAGCAGCACAATAGCCCCCACCAACCTGCGTCTGGAACGGCGTTTGGCTTCGTCGGTGTTAGAAGGATCGGACTGGTTTTTGCCTGGTTTTTTAGGATTTGAACTCACTTGGCTCTCTGTAACTCGGTATTGGTTGGTGCCAAAGCACGGGATTGGTTAACTTGGGTTTTACGGGCTTGCAGGGCGGCTGCCACCACAAGAAAAGATCCAAAGACCAAAATTCTATCACTGGTGGGCACGGCACGGGCAAGCACTTGGCAGGCTTGCTCTGTGCTGGTGTAACATTGCACACTGGCTTGCGGCGCTTGAGGGCCTGTCGGCTTTTTCATGAGGCCAGTAGCGGGTTCATTGCCCTGCCCGGCGTGCCTGCCAGCCTGATTGGTAGCCTGATTGGTAGCCTGAAAATTTTCCCAATCGAAGGGCTTGGCCTGTATGCCACAACTGCGCACAATGGCTTCGAGGTTTTGCGCACTGCGCCCTCTTTCGCCTTGCAGGCTCACCAAGTGCCAGTGATCTATTTTGTCTTTTAGCTGCTCGATAACCGCTTTGGCATCTTTGTCTTGCAGCATGCCAAAAACACAGTGGGTAAACGGGAAAAAACCCATGTTGTCCAGGCTTTCGCGCAGGTGAGCAGCCGCGTGCGGATTGTGTGCCACATCCAGAATAACGGTGGGCTGGCCAGGCAACACCTGAAAACGCCCCGGCAATTCAATCAGAATAAGACCTTGGCGTATGGCCTGGGCGGGAATGGGTAGTTTGTCGCGAACCGATTCCAGGGCTGCCAAACAAGCCGAAGCATTAATCAGCTGGTTAGCACCGCGCAGCGCCGGATAAGCCAAAGCACCGCGGCGCATGCTGCGGCCTGCATAAGCCCACTGCTGTTTGTCGCCCGAGTAGTTGAAATCGCGCTGAAACTGCCACACATCGGCCCCCTTTAAACGCGCCTGTTCCAGCAACGACTGAGGCGGCGATGGGTCGGCAACTATGGCTGGTTTACCCGCCCTGAAAATACCGGCTTTCTCAAAACCAATAGCTTCTCGGGTGTCGCCCAGAAACTCGGTGTGATCAATATCCACACTGGTAACCACAGACACATCGGGCTCGAACACATTGACCGCATCCAGGCGTCCACCCAGCCCTACTTCCAGCACCCAGACATCCAGGGATTTTTGGGCAAACAACCAGGCAATTGCCAAGGTGGTAAATTCAAAATACGTAAGCGACACTGCATCTGCTGGCTGCGTACCCACTGTGGCTTGCTGCCCGCACCGCGCTTGTTCCACGGCTTCAAAAGCAGCATCAGATCTTGATCGGAAGCAGGTTCGCCATTAATACGGGCACGCTCGTTGAAATCGATTAAGTGGGGCGAGGTGTAGGTACCCACGCGGTACCCGGTCTGAATGAGAATGCTTTCAAGCATGGCGCACACCGAGCCTTTGCCATTGGTGCGCCCACAGTGAATTGCACCACTCCGATGGCCCAGACGCAGCTTCAGCCGTTCCCGCACCCGTTCTACGCGCTCAAGACCCATGTCGATGCCGCGCGTGTGCAGTGCAGTGATGTAATTCAGCCAGTGTTGCAGGCTATGGCTCATTCAGAAAAATCCGCAGTGCGCTTCATGAGAATGGCCAGCAGACCAGATACCTCAGACTTCATGTTACGGCGATCTACGATGCGATCGACCGCGCCTTTTTCAAGCAGAAACTCTGCACGCTGAAAACCATCGGGCAATTTTTGGCGCACGGTTTGTTCAATAACACGCGGGCCTGCAAAACCAATCAGGGCGCCGGGTTCCGCAATCACCACATCGCCCAGAAAAGCAAAGCTGGCAGACACCCCGCCCATGGTGGGGTCGGTAAGAATGGAAATAAAGGGCAAACCGGCCTGCGCCAACTTGGCCAGCATGGCCGAGGTTTTTGCCATTTGCATGAGCGAGCCCAGGCCCTCTTGCATTCTGGCCCCGCCCGAAGCGGAAATGGCCACAAAGGGCACGCCTTCGTCGATGGCTTTTTGCACACCACGGCAAAACCGCTCGCCCACCACCGCGCCCATAGAGCCACCCATGAACTCGAATACAAAACAGGCCAGCACCACGCTGTTGCCGTTCATTTTTCCGTACTGAACCAGCAAGGCATCGGTTTCGCCAGTGGCACTTTTGGCCTCGGTAAGCCGGGTTGCGTAAGGCTTGGAGTCTTTGAATTTCAGGCTATCCAAGGGCTTGACTTCCAGGCCAATGTCTTCGCGCTGGCCAGCGTCAAAAAGCAGTGCCAGGCGTTCTCTGGCACCCATGCGGTGATGATGGCCGCACGAGGGGCAAACCTGTGCGTTGGCTACCAAATCGTTGTGGTACAACACCGATTCACACGAGGGGCACTTTACCCACAAGCCCTCTGGAACGGTTTTTTTGGTGGGATCA